>JAUYOL010000006.1 GCA_030695905.1 Candidatus Omnitrophota bacterium
AGCCGCGCTTGCCCAAGTTGTGCCGTCTCCTGCGCCTGTCCATGTCCACACAGTATCCGCACCCGATGCTAAAGTGCCATATGAGTTATCGTGGTTGTAGTCGGTGAAGTAAGAATTTGAGATACCGCCGATTTGATCATCTCCCGCAAATCCGCCGCCATTAGCGGAAACTGTTCCTATGGCATAAGAGTTATCGATAGTTGCTGTCCCAAAAAACTCCGGGTGCATATCATTACTTCCTACCAGCCCACCCACATAAGTGCTTAATGCTGTAGATGAAACATTACCTGTGGCATAAGAGCTTGAAATAGTAGTGGATCCTCCGGCAGCGTAGTTGCGCCCTACCAATCCACCTATATAATCTCCTGTTCCTGTAACAGTGCCAGTGGCGTAGCTTGAAGAAATTGATATAGTTTGTCCAACCTCGCCAGCCACAGAATACCCTATTAATCCACCCACATAGCTGGCCCCTGAAACATTCGCCGTGGAATAAGATCCGGAAATAGCCGCCGTATAGGAAGTTACTTCATCAACATTAATTTGACCTATCAACCCACCCACATAACTGCCGGTTCCCGTAACAGTGCCAGTGGAATAGCAATTGGAAATAGTGCTGTTACCGTTGTAGATATATCCGACAAGAGCGCCTACATTATTTTGGCCTGTTATATTGACATTTGTAAGGTATATATTTCTAAGATATAGATTAGCGAAAGTTCCGGCGGCAGTGCCAAAAAGCCCGACGTTATCAGTTGTAGAAAGACTTATCGTAAGGTTGGCAATAGTATAACCATAACCGTTATATTTACCATTGAACCCGTTTATTGCATATTCAGTAAAATCTTGTGTTAGTGTAATATCAGCTGTCTGAACATAATCTAAGGATAAATCTACGGTATAGAATAATTGAAGATCTGCCTCAGTTTCTATGCGGTAGGCGGGGGTAGTAGCCCCGTTAGGATTGGATGGCCCATTAAAGGTGCCGCCTGTTTTAGATAGAGAGCCATTAGCGTGTATTACGTTATAAGCAACTGCACCATATATATCATTTGTCTCATTAAAAGTGCCGCCTGCCTGGCTAAAGCATGTGCCGGAGCCTGTAATGGTAAGGTTATTAGCCAGTGATATAGTACCTGTATAGGTCGCGTCTATGGTTAAAGAGAGAATACTATTGGTAAATGCGGCATCTACAATGGAGTCCTTGATAGAGATGCCATTAAAGGTAACGGCATTACCGTTAGGTATTACGTTGCCATCCCAGTTAGCAGCTTCAGACCACTTATAGGTAGTTCCGCCACCATCCCATATAGGGTCTACGAGTATATTGTAGTTATTCCCATTGTCTACACCGTTAGGAATAAATAGGTAGTGCGTGGAATAGGCGTCAGCGACCATGACCCTATCTAGGGTATATGTGTCAGTATCGATATTTATATAATAATATTGTCCGGGTGTCTGTGAGTATAGCTTAATGTGGTATTCCTGGGGCCCAACATCAGGAGAACCGATAATATTAAGAGAGCCTTTAAAGGTAAATGTTTTACCGGCTTCAAAGTACAGATATTTACCCGGGGTTAGGCATTCGAAGTTATAGAATGTGATATTTCCATAGAAGTATGAGGGATTTTGGTCATTATAAACAGTTGTTCGAGTCGCCTTGAGCACAAGACTACTCGATATAGGGTAAATTATTTGGCCAAAGCCGTCGGGAGGACCTGTAATCTGTACACTTGTG
>JAUYOL010000007.1 GCA_030695905.1 Candidatus Omnitrophota bacterium
GCCTTGTTTTTAAAGGTATTTGGCGGGAACCATGCCCGCTCGCAATTCGTACGTCCCGCTCAATACCCCATCCCTCGGGGGACCCCTTCAACGTAAGTGGAAAAAATTCACCGACCCCAGGGCAGATAAAACTTCCCTGTCCCATTATGGATATCAAAGCGGCAGGACCCGCTATTATTACATAGCAAGACAGGGAAGTTTTATATCATAAGAGTACGTGAGTGGAAAAATCTGCGATAATATGAAGGTGCAAATATGGTATAATATTGCCTTATGGACAGGATGGATATTAAGAATTTGTCGGAGGATGAGCTGAAAGCCGAGCTTGTTAAGCTTGGCGAGAAGCCGTATAGGGCCGCGCAGATATTCAGATGGCTCTATAAGGACGGCGCTACGTCATTCGATGGGATGACCGATCTTGGCAAGGCCCTGCGTGAAAAGCTTAAAGGCCATTTTCATATGACTAAATTAGCGTTGGCAGACTCAAAGCACTCGCTGGTCGACGGGACGACCAAGTATTTATTTAAGCTGGAAGACGGCAATACCATTGAATCGGTCTTTTTACCCGAGCCTAAGAGGGTAACGCTTTGTCTGTCGTCGCAGGTGGGATGTAAATTCGCCTGCAGCTTTTGCGCGAGCGCGCCTTTCGGGTTTGTGAGAAATCTAAAATCTTCGGAAATACTCGATGAAGTCATATCTATTAAAAACCTCAATAAGGACGCATCCATCACAAACATTGTGTTTATGGGGATAGGAGAGCCTCTTGATAATTATGACAATGTAATGAGAGCTATACGGATACTTAACGATGAAGACGCGTTCAAAATAGGAGCGCGTAAAATTACGATATCAACCTGCGGCGTAATACCCGGCATAGAAAAACTGAGTAATGAAAAATTACAGATAGAGCTTTCTGTGTCGCTGCACAGCGCGGACGATAAGATGCGATCGAAACTTTTGCCGGTAAATAAGGTATATCCGCTGAAAGAGCTTATAGCGGCTTGTAAAAATTATACCAAAAATACCAATAGGTTAATCACTTTTGAATACGTGATGATAAAAGGTGTTAATTGCTCCAAAGACGACGCTCTAAAGCTCGCTAAATTGCTGAAAGGCATGATGGCCAAGGTCAACACAATAGCATATAACCAGATACGCGCAAAAGACTATGAGCCTCCATCTTCAGAGGATGTAAAAAATTTCATGCGCGTTCTTAAAACGCATAATGTAGACGCGATGCATCGTAAGTCCAAGGGTGAGGATATCGACGCAGGCTGCGGACAATTAAGGATCTCAAAGTTTTGACAGTCCATACAGAAAGTCATGCTATAATAACTGCATGGGCCGGCTACTAGTTCAGGCGAAATACTGGACCACGTGTAGATATGAAAGTTGATAGTGCAGTATGAATAAAAGTGATTCCATAATAAGGTATGTTGCTTTCTATTTTTCGTTAGCGCTGTATTTTATCCTGCTTCCGATAGTCCTATCTTACTCGCTAGGCTACCACATAGATTTTTATAAATTCAAGATCTACAAGACCGGAATACTCTCTTTGACGAGCACTCCCGCGGGCGCCACCATATATATTAACGGCAGGCTATATAAAGATATAACACCGGTGCGCATAGAGGAGCTGAAGCCCGGTGATTATCTGGTAGAAGTAAAAAGAGAAGGGTTCTATCCGTGGCAGAAAAACCTCTCGGTTATACCTAATATGGTTACCAGGGCCGACAATATCATTCTTTTCCCAACGCTTCGGGATATCGCAAAGCTATGTGTCGTGGACACGATTGATTTTGCCATTCCCGATTCAAAAAATCAGATCTATCATATGACGAAATCCGGGCTATACAGGTCGAATATTGACGGAACTAATTTAAAGAAGTTGTCGGATTACTCTGATTGGCCGGACTACACGATAAATAAAAGGTTCTCGCCAGACGGTAAGAAGATGCTATATTTTAATAAAAAAGGCATATGGGTCATATATCTGGATGGCCGTTACACGGGTAAAGAGGCGGAATATGCCGAGGTTGAAGAAGTCTTAAGGGACTCCGGTATAATAAAAGAAGCATTCTGGCATTCCGGATCCAATCACATTGTTTTCGTTGAGGACAAGGATATAAATGTGCTTGAATTGGGTAAGGGCAGGGAGAAGAATATGGTGACTCTGCATAAATGCGGCAAGGTGCCGCAGGGGCTTTATTACGATGAATCCAATGATTCGTTGTATTTTAGCGATATGCGCAATGAGAGAGACTGCGTTTTGAGGCTCGATTTGAGAGAGAAGTTCTTCGATAAACTGCTTCAGCGTGTTAAGAAAGAGCTCGATATAATATATGAACAAAAAAAATAGACAGTTGAGAAGATTTTTTGAGATGGTGCCCGGGCTCGCGACTTGGACTACCATATTGGGCCTTATTATAGTCTCTGTAATCAAACCGTTGTGGGTCGCGATATTTATTATAGTATTCGACCTCTACTGGGTCATTCGCGTAGGGTACTTTACAACGCTTCTGGTATTCGCGTATAGAAGGCTTGAGGTGGAGAAGAAGATAAATTGGATAAAAAGATGCGAAGAGTTGAAGGCGATAGACGGCCTCGAGCTCTCAAATATATACCAGGCCGTCGTATTTCCCGTATATAAAGAAGGGCCGGAGGTATTGGCTTCGTCTATACAGGCTCTGATACATTCCAATTATGATAAAAAGAAGATGATAGTGGAATTGACAATAGAGCAGCGTGGCGGAGAAGCTGTGTGGGAGAATGCGAAGGAATTACAGGAGCGGTTCAGAAAGAATTTTTATGAATTTATTATAACGAGGCATCCCGACGGCATTAAAGGAGAGGCAAAGACAAAAGGTGCCAACGCGACATGGGGCGCCAAAGTTTTAAAGGAGTTTCTTGATGCCAGGAAAATAGATTATCAGCATGTTATAATATCCTGTTTTGACGCCGATACCTGCGCGGAAAAAGAATATTTCGGGTGCCTTGCCTACCACTATATAACAAATCCCAAGAGGACCAAATCGAGCTATCAGCCGATCCCTGTCTATAATAACAATATATGGCATGCGCGTTCTATCGCCCGTGTTATAGAGTTGGGATCAAGCTTTATGCAGATGATAGAGACGATGCGGCTCGATAAGTTCGTTACTTTTTCCAGTCACAGCATGAGTTTTAAGACGCTGGTAGACGTGGATTACTGGCCTGTAGATATGATATCCGATGATTCTGTTATCTATTGGAAGTGTTTTTTATATTTTGACGGCGATTATTCCGTTATGCCGATGTATGTAACGGTATCGCTCGATATAGCGACCGATAAGACTATAATCCCCACCATAGTAAAACAATATAAGCAGAAGCGAAGGTGGGCATGGGGCGTGGAAAATTTTCCATACGTTATGATGGGTTTTTTGAAGAATAAGAATATACCGCTAACAAAGAAGATCAGGCGCGGCTTTCATCTATTTGAAAGCCATTATACATGGGCCGTATGGGCAATTATAGTCACATTTATCGCCCCGCTGCCTCTCATCTTCGGCGGAGTGATCTTCAGGCAGACTATGATGGGGTACAATCTTCCCAGCATAGCGGCGGCGTTGTTCAGGGTAACGATAGTTACCATGTTCATATGCATGCTTATGAGTATAAGGCTTTTACCGCCCAGGCCCAAAGACGTGAAGCCCCAAAAAAGGCTTATCATGTTTACACAGTGGATACTGGCGCCGCTTCTCGCGGCCTGCGTTGGATCGACGCCCGCTATTGACGCGCAGACACGGCTCATGTTAGGCAAGTATATGCATTTTCACGTAACTGAAAAGATCAGGCACGGCACAACATCAGGTTAGATTAAATTTTTCTTGCGCTAAAAAAAGATTTATGGTAGATTTTACATATGGGTAAATATTTAGGTGTTATTATAGGTGTTATCATAGTGCTTTTAGGGGTAAGAGGCTTATTGTTTTGGTGGCCTGATTTTCTTACCGTTTTAAAAGGAGCCATACCCGCGATGTTTATCATAGCCGGCGCGATAGCGGTAATAGCCGGCTTGAGCGAAATAAGAGACGAGCTCTCCTCCAAAGAAAAAGAAGAAAAAAAGTAAAATTACACCGACGGAGTGTAATATCACCCATCCCAACTAATAGTGTTCACGTTTCCAAAAAACACAATATATGGTATTTTTTCTTGACTTTCCCTTTTCGTGTGATATACTTTCCTAGTGCGAAAAAAATGTAGCCCAGAAGTAAATTAACTAATGGGAGGGCAGTAGTAATGGATAAGAAGCTGGATGTAAACAGGGAGCTTTCGCCCAATGCGATGAAAGTTCTCGAGAAAAGGTATATTAAAAAAGATGCCTCCGGTAATTGTCTCGAAACGCCGGAAGATCTATTCCGCCGTGTCGCAAAAAATATAGCGCAGGCGGACCTTAAGTACGGCAGAAGGGGCGAAGTCGCGAAAATAGAAGAAGATTTTTTTGAAATGATGGCAAGGCTGGAGTTTTTGCCAAACTCGCCGACGCTTATGAATGCCGGCAGGGATCTTCAGCAGTTATCGGCATGTTTCGTCCTTCCTATAGATGACTCGATGGAATCTATATTCGAAACTATTAAGGACACAGCACTCATACATAAATCAGGCGGCGGCACAGGATTCAGCTTCTCAAGGTTAAGAGCAAAAAATTCCCCGGTCCGTTCTACAGGAGGCATATCGAGCGGGCCCGTTTCATTTATGAAGGTTTTTAACGCCGCAACGCAGGCGGTAAAGCAGGGCGGAACGCGCCGCGGCGCTAATATGGGGATATTAAGAGTAGACCACCCGGATATCTTGGAGTTCATAGCCTGCAAAGAGAACGACAAAGAGATAACGAACTTCAATATATCTGTCGCGATAACGGAAGACTTCATGAAGAAGGCCATAACGGGAGAGGACTACGACCTGGTGGATCCCAAGACCAAAAGCGTAGTGCAGAAGCTCAACGCGAAAAAAGTTTTTGATACAATAATACAGATGGCCTGGAGAAACGGCGAGCCGGGAATAATATTTATAGACAGGATCAACAGGGATAATCCGACTCCTAAGGTAGGCAAGATAGAATCCACTAATCCATGCGGAGAACAGCCGCTTCTGCCGTATGAGAGCTGTAATCTCGGCTCGATAAATCTCGCGAAGATGGTTACCGAAGACAGAAAGATAGACTGGAATAAGATGGCCGATAGGATCGAAAAGGCCGTTCACTTCCTGGATAACGTCATCGATATGAATGCATATCCGATAAAGAAGATAGATGACATGACGAAGTCGAACAGGAAGATAGGCCTTGGCGTAATGGGGTTTGCCGATATGCTTTTTATGCTGGGAATACGCTACGATTCCGATGATGCCATTGCGTTGGCCGAAAAGATTATGAAGTTTATGCTCGACTCCTCGCGCAAGGCCTCTGAAAAATTGGCACGCGAAAGAGGGGCGTTTCATAACTTCAAAGGAAGCTTGTTCGATACGCCCGGAGCTAAACCGTTAAGAAACGCTACCCTTACAACGATAGCGCCTACAGGAACACTTTCTATAATAGCGAATTCATCCAGCGGTATAGAGCCGGTATTTGCTATTACCTATGTCAGGAATATAATGGACAATACCAAATTGGTCGAGGCGCACCCATATTTTCAACAAGTGGCCGAAGAGAAAGGCTTCTATACTCCGGAACTGATGACTCTTATCTCCCAAAAAGGTACGATAAAGGGTATTTCTGAGATTCCCGAGGATGTTCAGAATCTTTTTGTGACGGCTCACGACATAGAGCCGATATGGCACATAAGGATGCAGTCGGCGTTCCAGAAATATACCAATAACGCTGTTTCGAAGACTGTAAATCTTCCGTCAGAAGCGACAACCGAAGACGTGAAGACCATATATATGATGGCCTACAAGAGCGGTTGCAAAGGTGTTACCATATATAGGGACAAGTCGCGCGAAGAGCAGGTATTAAATAAGCCATCCAATCCTGAAGAGTCCCAGCAGAAGAAGGCGCTCGAGCCGGTAACAAAGGTAAAGATAAGCCCAAGACCGCGTCCGCCTGTGATAGTGGGAACGACCTCCAAGATAGCGACAGGCTGCGGTAACCTGTATATAACAATAAACGAAGACGAACAGGGCCAGCCCTTTGAAGCATTCATGCATATGGGTAAGGCCGGCGGGTGCGCAATGAGCCAGCTTGAGGCAATAGGAAGACTCCTTTCATTAGCCCTGCGCAGCGGCATAGAAATAAGCTCTATAGTCGAACAGTTGCGCGGAATACGCTGTCCTTCACCAAGCTGGGAGAAGGGCGGCAGGATATTCTCATGCAGTGATGCCATAGCGCGTGCGATAGAGCAGAGAGTGCAGGACGCGAAACAAAGAAGGGCGTCTCAAGGCTTAAAGAGTGAACCGGCAGCGCAGATAGATACCGATATCCCTACGCAATCAGACAATTCTAACGGTATTTCCAAGATAGGCACAATTAAGAAAGCAGGGAATATTGTAGGCGTATGTCCTGACTGCGGAGGAGCTTTATGGCACATGGAAGGCTGTATGGTATGCAAATCATGCGGCTATTCTAAGTGCGGATAATTTTTCACTTCTAGACCTTGTCAAAATGGATTTATATGGTAAACTCTATACTGTATAAAAGTATCTTGTTATATCCATTATTTGATTAAAGGTAAAGAAAGGGAGGTGTCACGATGGACAGATTGGCTTTAATAGTTGCCGATCCTGTGAAGGCGATGTTGATCAAGGTATGGAGTTATATCCCTACCATGCTGGGCGCTATCGTAATATTGGTAGTTGGTTGGATAATAGCGAAGTTTGTTGAGGCTATAGTGGTAAGGGCATTGAAGGCAGCCCGTCTCGATGTAATAAGTGATAAGGCAGGCGTCGCTAATATGCTCGCGCAGGGCGAAATAAAGTGGACGCTCTCAGAGCTTCTAGGAGTTATAGTATATTGGATAGTGATGTTAGCCGTTTTAGCGGCATCTCTCAACGCTTTGAACCTTACGGTTGCAAGCGATTTACTGGCAAGACTTGTTGCGTATATACCTAATATAATCGTAGCTATATTCGCTCTTGTGCTCGGGTCGTTTCTGGCGAGCTTTGTCGGAGGAATAGTACGCACCGCTGCCAGCAATGCTGGAGTGGGCAATGCGAAGTTATTGGCTAAGATTACTCAGGCCATACTTATAATATTCGCGGTAATTATTGCTATCGAGCAGCTCGGAATAGCGACTGCATTCATAGCTTTTGCGGTCAATATTATTTTAGCGTCGATCGGTTTGGCCCTGGCCCTTTCGTTTGGCCTAGGCTGTAAAGACATAGCCGCTAAGGCGATGGGTGATTTGCTGAATAAGGTGAAGAAGTAAGCATAATAGAATAGTTCGTTTCCAAGAGGCGCTTCGTAAGAAGCGCCTCTTTGTTTTTATCAGTATTTATGCTACAATAGCCTCTCTTAAAATAGGAGCGGATAATGAAGAAACTTGTGTTGTTGCGGCACGGGGAGAGCACCTGGAACAAGGAGAACCGGTTTACGGGATGGACGGATGTCGATCTGTCGGAAAAAGGTTTGGTTGAAGCAAAGAAGGCCGGACAGACGCTTAAGAAAGAAGGATTCGAATTCGATGTAGCTTATACATCTGTATTAAAGAGAGCGATAAGGACGCTGTGGATTGCGCTCGACCAGATGGACCTGATGTGGATACCTGTGTATAACTCATGGCGGCTTAATGAACGCCATTATGGCGCGCTGCAGGGGTTGAATAAGTCGGAGACAGCGGCGAAGTACGGCGAGAAGCAGGTCCTTATATGGAGACGCAGCTATGATGTCCCGCCATCACCCCTTGAAAAGACTGATCCCAGATATCCCGGTAATGATCCAAGATACAAAGACCTTGCCAAAAAAGATATACCCGCCACAGAATGTCTTAAAGATACGGTCGCGAGATTTCTTCCTTACTGGCACGAGACGATAGCGCCTGCGGTCAAATCCGGCAAGCGCGTGATAATAGCCGCGCATGGAAACAGTCTAAGAGCGCTGGTAAAATATCTCGATAACATATCGGATAAAAACATCGTCGGATTAAACATACCGACGGGCTTACCGCTTGTGTATGAGCTCGATGATAATCTTAAACCGTTGAAAAATTATTATTTAGGCGATCCGGAAGAAGTAAAAAAAGCCATGGATGCCGTGGCAAATCAGGGAAAGGCTAAAAAGTAAAATGGTTAAAATAAAAAGGGCACTGATAAGCGTTTCTGACAAAGCTGGATTAGGGGAACTTGTAAAGATTTTGAAAAAGTACAATGTCGAGATTTTGTCTACCGGCGGCACGGCAAAGATGATACGGGATCTTGGAATACCGGCGAAAGATGTTTCCGAACATACCGGTTTTCCTGAAATGCTGGACGGCAGAGTCAAGACGCTGCATCCAAAAGTGCACGGGGCCCTGCTTGCTCTGCGTGAAAACGAAGAGCATATGCAGACAGTAAAGAAGTACGAGATAGGCCTCATAGATATGGTAGTGGTAAATTTGTACCCTTTTGAGAAGACCGTGGCCAAGCCCGGAGTTAAGCTGGAAGAGGCGATAGAGAATATAGATATCGGCGGGCCGTCGATGTTAAGGAGCGCCGCGAAAAATCACAAGTCAGTTTGCGTAGTATGCGACCCGAACGACTATGGGCGCGTTATCGCGGAGATGGAGAAGAATTCAGGCAGTATTTCAGAGCCGCTTCTCATAGAATTAGGAAAGAAGGTATTTGCCAGGACGTCAACATATGACGCAGCTATTTATAAATATCTTAATGAGCCGGGAACTGGTAACCAGGAACAGGGAGAGGGGTTCCCGCAAGACTTAAATTTAAAATTTAAAAAAATACAGGATCTGCGGTATGGGGAAAATCCTCATCAAAAGGCGGCGTTTTATCAAGGTGAGTCTGTGGATGAACCCAGTATATCGAATGCGGTACAGCTGCATGGCAAAGAACTATCGTTTAATAATATCATAGACCTGAATGCGGCATTGGAGATAGTCAAGGAATTCGAAGATCCGGCCGCGACGATAATAAAACACACAAATCCGTGCGGCACCGCGACGGCAAAGACACTCGCGAAAGCGTATATAGACGCTCTTGACAGCGACCGATTAAGCGCTTTCGGAAGTATTGTAGGATTCAATAGGCCGGTTGACACAGAGCTTGCCCAAACGATACTTAAAGAAGCGGATTTCGTCGAATGTATAATAGCGCCATCCTATGAAGCAAAGGCGCTCGAAGCGCTTAAGGTGAAGAAGAATTTAAGGCTGATCGAAGTGAAGAATTTCGGCGCGAAAGTCACAAAGTTCGATAAAGACATGAAGAAAGTTGTCGGCGGCCTTCTCGTTCAGGATAGGGATGTTGCCCATGTGAAAGAGTCTGATTTAAAAGTTGTCACAAAAGTTAAGCCCACCGTTGAACAGTTGAAGAGCCTTATGTTCGGTTGGGTGGTCGCGAAGCATGTTAAATCTAATGCCATCGTATTGTGCCAGGGAACGAAGACTGTCGGAGTGGGTGCGGGGCAGATGTCGAGAGTGGTATCGGTTACTATAGCCGCTGAAAAAGCGGGTGAGCGCTCAAAAGGCTCTGTGCTCGCAAGCGACGCGTTTTTCCCGAAAGAAGACGGCATAGAGCAGGCCCATAAGGCGGGCGTCAAAGCGATAATACAGCCCGGTGGGTCGATACGCGACAATGAAGTCGTCGCGATGGCGGATAAATTGGGCATAGCAATGGTCTTTACCGGAATGCGCCATTTTAAACACTAAGATGATATATCAAGAAGCATTGTTATATCTCGAGAGTTTCGTTAATTACGAGAAGATAGATAGTTATGATTATAGATCTTCGTTGAAACTCGAAAAGATGAAACGTTTCGCGGCCCTTCTCGGTGATCCGCAAAATCATACCAGGTCTATCCACGTGGCAGGGACAAAGGGTAAAGGGTCCACCGCCGCTTTTATATATTCTATTTTAAGTAACGCCGGTTTTAAAGTGGGCCTATATACTTCGCCGCACCTGGTGGATTTTCGCGAGAGAATCAGGATAAACGGCGAACTCATAAGCGAAGAAGATCTCTCGTCTATCTTAGACAAGATCCGTAATATCGTGGAAAACTATATGAAGGATGATCGCCCTTCATTTTTCGAAGTATATACAGCCCTCGCCTATCTTTATTTCAAGGATAAAAAATGCGATTTTGCTGTTTATGAGGTCGGCTTAGGCGGAAGGCTCGACGCGACGAATTTAATAGAGCCTCTCGTATGTGTTATAACACCCCTAAGCTATGAGCATATGGATAAGCTGGGTAATACACTGGAAGAGATAGCGTCGGAAAAATGCGGAATAATAAAATCCGGTTCGATATGCGTATCAGCGCCTCAGGATGCCCGGGCACTTAAAATAATAGAGAAGACGTGCGATGAAAGAGGGTCTCGTCTAATTTTAGTAGGCAGGGATATTATTTTTAAAGAAATAAGCTATAACGATACCGGAGAGGTTTTTGATATATATGGCGCATCATATGAATATCACAACCTTAAGTCGCGCCTTTTAGGTGCGCACCAGATTATCAATGCCGCCACAGCGATAGGCGTTATAGAGTCATTGAAGGCGCGCGGAGTTAATATTTCCGAAGATGCTGTCAAAGGGGGCGTTGAAGCCGCGAAGTGGGATGGGCGGCTGGAAGTATTAGGCAAGAACCCGTATATTGTGCTGGATGGCGCGCAGAACAAGGCAAGTGCCGGTTGTTTGGCGGATGCCGTAAAAAAAGTATTTAAATACAGGAAGCTTATCCTTGTTTTAGGGGTATCGAAGGATAAGGACTTAATGGGTATCCTGGGCGAATTGATGCCTATAAGCGATTCAGCAATATTTACAAAATCCAGCATAGTCGCAAGGGCGATGGAGCCGGAAAAGATAATAGAGGCCGCCAGAAAAATAGATAGTGATATGGAAAATATTACGACGGCCTCGAGCGTTAAAGAAGCGCTTGATAAGGCACTGTCGAGCGCGGATAAGAGAGACCTTATTCTTGTCACGGGATCGCTATTTGTTGTCGGAGAGGCCAAGTCTTATTTAGCGGAAGAAAGAACTGTTGAATGCACAAAAATACAATAGACGATACTATCGTCGCGCCGGCTACACCCATAGGTGAGGGAGGGATAGGCATAGTCCGCATAAGCGGCGGCAAAGCGCTCGAAATAGCGGACAAGATATTTGTTCCGAAAAATGGTAAAAAACCGTCAGAGGGCGAGTTTTACACGATTCATTATGGACATATTATACACCGCCGCGGTGTAGTTGTAGAAAATCATATGACACCGCCGCGGTGTACGGCAAATGACGAAATCGTCGACGAAGTCTTGCTCACCGTTATGAGAGCCCCAAAGAGCTATACTAAGGAAGACGTAATAGAGATAAATTGCCATGGCGGGATTCAGGCGGTGAAGAATGTGCTCGATCTCGCGGTAAAACTCGGCGCGAGGCTGGCCGAGCCGGGAGAATTCACGAAGAGAGCTTTTTTAAACGGGAGGATAGACCTTATTCAGGCGGAAGCGGTTTTGGACGTGATAAGAGCAAAGACGGAAGGTTCGTTAAAGGCCGCATTGGGTCAATTGGACGGGAAATTGTCGAAAGACCTGTCCATCATTCTCGACGGTCTGGTCGATATAGCGTCACATATAGAAGCGGCGATAGATTTTCCGGATGAACAATTGGATATAATAAAAGAAGAGGGCCTTGCCGGCAAGGTAAAGGAGTTGACGGGTAGGGTTAAAGGCCTGGTAGAAAGTTTTGGCGAAGGAGTTGTTCTGCGCGAAGGTGTTCTTGCCGTCATCTGCGGCAAACCCAATGTGGGCAAATCGAGCCTTATGAATCTTTTGCTAAAAAGAGATAGATGTTTAGTCGCGCCCATACCAGGGACGACCAGAGACGCGGTAGAGGAGATGATAAATATAAAAGGCGTTCCTATCCGTCTCGCTGATACCGCGGGTATCGGGGCGGTAAAAGACGCGCTGTATGAGGCCAGCGCCGGTAAAAGCAGATCTTATATAGAGCGTTCCGATATAGTATTACTTATGCTTGATGCTTCATCGCAGATCAGCGAAGAGGATATATCTATCATAAGGCTTACCGAAAGCAGGAAGAAGATAGTTATAATAAATAAGACCGATATAGGTAAAAAAATAAATAAGAAAAGTATAGCCGGCTTATTTAAAAATGATGTTATAATAGAAATGTCGGTGGAGAAGAATAAAAATATAGAACTTTTAGAAGGCGCTATTCTCGATTCCATATATAGCGGTAAATTTACTCAAGGAGAGAGCTCGCTTGTCACGAATGCCAGACATAAAGAGCTTCTGGATAAGGCGCTCGAAAATATGACATCGGCTGACAGGCTCATTAAAGAAGGCTCCCATCCAGAGCTGATAGCCGTCGATCTTAAAGAAGCTATATTTAATATCGGCTTGATAGCAGGTAAATCGGTTTCGGATGATATATTGGACAGGATATTTGAAAATTTCTGTATAGGGAAGTGATTCGCTAATATGGTTAGCTTATTAAAGCGCGAAGCAGAATGAACAAGAAGGGATAGGCGATGGATAAAAAAAAGATAGAGAAGGCTGTAAGGGATATCTTGGTCGCCGTCGGAGAAAATCCGGCACGGCGCGATATAAAGGATACTCCAAGAAGAGTTGCCGAAATGTATGAGGAGATACTGGAAGGCTATGAGCTCGATCCGGAAAAAGAGCTGGAAGTAATATTCGAGAAAGACCATGATGAGATAATACTGCTGAAAAATATACCATTTTATTCAATATGCGAACATCACCTTGCCCCTTTCATAGGAAAAGCGCATGTAGCCTATATACCGAGCAACAATAGAGTGACCGGCTTAAGCAAGCTGGCAAGAGTAGTCGATATATACGCGAAAAGGCTTCAGGTGCAGGAGAGAATAACAACAGATATCGCCGATATCATAATGAAGAAGCTTAAGCCCAAAGGTGTTATGGTCATAATAGAGGCGGAGCATATGTGTATGTCTATGCGCGGCGTAAAAAAGCCCGGAGTTATGACAATAACCAGCGCCGTAAGAGGAACATTCAGAAGGAACGAGAAGACCAGGGCGGAGGCGATGGCCCTGATCAGAGGGTAGCGGCCTATTAGTGTTGAATATAATGCCTCAATATAATATAATGATACCCCATTATGTATAACGACCTGGTAGAATTCAGTAAAAATTATATATTCGGCACTACTGTGGCTGCGTGGCTGATAGCGCAGTCCATTAAGGTGGTGCTTGGCGTATTCAGGGAGAAGCGCTTCAACTTCAGGTGGTTTGTCGGCACGGGCGGTATGCCAAGCTCGCATGCGGCCGGTGTATCGGCGCTTGCGACCTCTATAGGGGTATCATACGGGTTTGATTCGGCCTTATTCGCGGTGACTCTTGTTTTTACGCTGATAGTGCTGTTTGACGCGCAGGGAGTCCGGTATTCAAACGGCAAGCAGGCGGAGATACTTAATAAGATGCTGGATGATATATATTGGAAGAAGAAACTGGATAACCATGAGTTGAAGGAGTTTTTGGGCCATACGCCTGTTGAGGTTTTTGCCGGTATAGCGCTGGGCATAATCGTTTCACTTATGTTGTATAGGTAAGGGGTAGTAAATGCAAAAGAAAGTATTATTAATAATAACTTGTTCAGTGGTGGCTGTTATAGGTATTTTTATTGCGTGTAAAATACTGACCGCTTCTGTTAAGCCTTCAGCGAACTCGGCCGCGGGCGTGCCCGCGAGAATGGAGAAGGCGTCTAAAGAGGAAGCGGAGCTTTTTGAGCTTGCCTCAAGATATGAGCAGTCGGGAGATCTTTTAAATGTGCGTGATACATACCAGAAGATTATCGAAGAATTTCCCGGCTCGGATAATATCCAGAAAGCGCAGGAAGGATTAGAGGGCACAAACGTCCGCATTCTATTTTCTCCAATAGCTACGCCGGATTCTCTATCCTATGAAATTCAAAAAGGCGATACGCTGGCAAAGATAGCGAAGAAATTTTCAAATACACAGGATATGATACTGAAGGCAAATAACCTGAAAAACCCCAAGGTCGTGCCTTTAGGCAGGAAGATAAAGGTACATAATGAAAAATTCAGCATAGTGGTGGATAAATCACAGAATATACTTACATTAAAATCCGGGGACAGGATAGTGAAGACATACCGGGTTTCGACCGGGCTTAATAATTCCACGCCGGTAGGGAATTTCAAGATAATCAACAAGATAGTGGACCCTCCATGGTATACGGCAGGCTCCGTAATACCTGCGGATAGCCCTAAAAATATACTTGGTTCAAGATGGCTGGGGATTTCCGCGCAAAGTTACGGTATTCACGGGACCACAGAACCCCAATCAATAGGTAAGCAGGTAACTTCAGGCTGCGTAAGGATGATAAATTCCGAGGTAGAGGAGTTGTATCAGATAGTTCCTGAAGGTACAGAAGTTGTTATAGTCGATTAAGGAGGTTTCCTTGGCCACTCATATGCCGGGGCTTGACTTCGAAAAACCCATAATAGAATTAGAGAGAAAGATCGAAGAGCTCAAAGGCTTTACGACCCGCGAAGATCTTGATATGTCCGGAGAACTTAAGAAGCTCGAGTCGAAGCTCGTCCAGATAAAGAAGGACGTCTATGAAAACCTTACTCCGTGGCAGAGGGTCCAGCTTGCGCGTCATCCAAAGAGGCCGTATACGCTCGATTATATAGAGATGCTCATGACCGATTTTATGGAGATACATGGCGATAGGCATTTCGCCGATGACAAAGCCCTTATCGGCGGACTGGCCACATTGAATGGCAATAAAATAATGGTCATGGGGCACCAGAAGGGCAGAGATACAAAGGAAAATCTTGTAAGAAATTTTGGCAGCGCCCATCCTGAAGGTTACAGGAAGGCCATGAGGCTCATGAATATGGCCGAGAAATTTTCATTGCCGGTAGTAGCTTTTATAGATACCCCCGGCGCGTATCCGGGCATAGGCGCTGAGGAAAGGGGCCAGGCGGAGGCTATAGCGTATAATTTGCGTGAGATGGCAAGTCTGCAAACCCCCATATTAGTGTTTGTTATAGGGGAAGGCGGTTCGGGCGGAGCGTTAGGCATAGGAGTGGGTGACAGGATCTATGTATTGGAAAATGCCTATTATTCGGTCATATCGCCCGAGGGATGCGCAGCCATATTGTGGAAAGAGCGTACGCGCTCGCCGGATGCCGCAAAGAGCCTGAAGCTTACAGCTAAAGATTTGCTCGAGATGCATATAATAGACGGCATGATAAAAGAACCACTGGGCGGAGCGCACAGGAATCCCCAGGAAGTCGCGCAAAATATAAGATCCGCCATAAAAAAAGACATCGATGATCTGAAGAAGATACCCAAGGCGAAACTCGTGGAAATGCGTTATGAAAAGTTCAGGTCTATGGGTGTCTTCAGTGAAACAAAATAAGTTTTTTTGTAGTAAGTTATGATGGGGCTGTGGTGAAGAGGGATCATATCACAATGGCATTGTGAGGTCACGAGTTCGATTCTCGTCAGCTCCACCACTCATTTAACCTCGAACCAGAGAGGTAGAGAATATAAGAAAGTAGCCGACGTTTAAACGTCGGCTACTTTCTTTTGATTTGTCGTTGAGATAATTCAAAATGTCCCGTTAATTGTAGGGGATATTTAAATGCCCCCTACAATTGAGTTAGCGTGCGGGACAGGTCAATATCCAGCCAAAAACTCCTCTCGTTACCTCTCTTTATCTCTGGTTTACTTTTTGGGTGGTTTAGTGCTTTTCTCGTCAGATACGAGCATATTTCGAGATATTATCAGAGCCAAAATAATGACTAAACCACTTATTCTTAAGATCAGATCTTTTTCTTTTCTTTATCAATCCTTCTTAGTATAACTTCTCGTGATACCACAAAATCTCGGGCCAATAACTCAACGATTCTATCCATAGCGACGGCCTCATTTTTAATACCCAGGGCTTTAATCTGTTTTGAATGATGTTTTATCCTCTTCTCTAGGTGATGGCTTGATACGAGTATTAAACCTGCGAATTGATTTGCTTGCCACTCAAGCCAAGACCATTCATTTTCCGGAAAGGTCTCCATGAAATCTTTCCAATCTCCGGTCGTATTGAACCCGCGATGCCTATAAACACCTTCATGCATAATGGCATGGCCTACCTCATGGGCGAGGGTAAAGCGGTAGCGGCCTTGCCTGTGTTTATAAACATATTCATCCACGGAAATGTTTGATAGATCCGATGATATAAAGCCGTCGATTTCTATGATTTCATGGAGCCCGGGAATAGGGATGATATCAATACCGAGTTTAAATTCCACTATCTCTTCGATAGGCGTAGGGTAGGCATCTTTTGGATGGTATTTATGCAGGAAATCTGCCGCTACTTTCTCTATATGATCGTGATTTTTATAAGGAACAAAAACGTCATCCACTCTTATGATTCCTTAATTAATTTTATCAGCTTATCAAGCTTCTCTTTTGTTATCTTTTTCCCTCTAATGGTGCGGAATAAGAAAGGCATCCTCGCCACGATCTCTTTTTCTCTAAGCTCCTTCGGTAACCGGCCAGATTCCGCCGCTGCGCGATCAAAAAATTCATACCACTCATCCGACGCCTCTTTTAATTTGAGATAATGAGCGTATTTTTTCAGTATCTCATCTTTGGGCGGCGGTAGTACACCTCTCTCGACCTTACTTAAATTTCCAGGATCAATGCCATGGTCTTCGCAGAATTTGCGTAGTGTTAAACCCAGCTTTATTCTTCTTTCCTTAAAATATGAGCCGAATGTTTTCCGTTCATCCATTTTAGTTACCCCCTATTTGTATATATTAAGTATATCATGTAGTAATAAAAATACAACACATAAATACAAAAATTTATTTTTTATCAAACCTCGTTGTTTTCATTTTTTAGATAATCGATAATAAATCCATCTATCCTTTTCCAGATATATGAGCTAAATCGGACGGGTTTTGGTTTACCGAATTTATCTTTATACCTTAAGTTATAAGTTTTGATCTTAGCGTATAAGATAAATATGGCTTGAGAAAGGATGTCTTCCCCGAAACGGGCACGATAGGCCGGGAAGGTTATCTTGTTGATCCGGAAGATCACAAACCAGATATGGCGCATGACAAGCTCTTCTTTCTTAGCCTTAGAGCGTCCTTGTGCTTGTTTAATAAGATGCCTTTCTTGATAAAGAGAGATTTTCGGATATTTGTGCATAATATGGCGATAGGTTTTAAACATGGCGGTATATTATACAATTTGCGTATCTGAATCCGAAACGAAAATGGTAAGATTCGGAAAGCGAGAAGGGGCTACTGCAAGAGTTTATTCCAGACCTCGATCTGTTTTTGCCAGTCGATTTCCTTGGTGATATTGCGGATTTTGCGCTCGGTTATTCGAAGGATTTTATCTGTATTGATTAACAGTATCTCTTCCTGTATTTTAGGGCAGAGAAGAAGCAGATTTATTATCTGTTTTAGTCGCGTATAAGTCATGCCAAGCCAGCCCGCTACTTGGCTTAAGTCTTTTGCCTTTCCCTCAGCAAGCGTCTCCTGTACTTGATAAGCCAGCACCAGGTATTGACGTAGTTTTGGTTCGGTAGAGATTTTAGAAAATTCTTGCCTATAATGACCAATAACTATATAATAGCGCTAGCAAATTTGACCTTTCGACAAAAGCTCAGGGTCAATCCTGAGCCTGTCGAAGGATTGAGATATAAGGTTATGGGGAGAGGTTATTCTCCCCACCATCCTGCTTCGCCCTTCGACTCGCAAACTGAGGTAGGGCTACGCAGAGATGATTACTATAATGATTACGCCGAAGTGGTGGAATGGCATACACGATGGTCTCAAAAACCATTAAGCGTAAGCTTGTGTGGGTTCGACTCCCACCTTCGGCACCATTAACAGCTATAAGCTTAAAAAAATGCGCCGTATTGGTATACATGTTTCAATAGCCGGAAGTATATGGGAGTCGCTGGATAGGACAAGAGCGCTCGGCTGTAACGCGATGCAGATATTCAGCCGCAACCCCAGAGGCTGGCAGGCGGCGGAATTCAAATCATCCGATATAGAAAATTTCAGGCGGCTTAAGGCCAAGTATGATATTTCACCGGTTGCGGTCCATATACCATATATAATCAATCTGGCTTCGCCGGAAGATAACCTGTATAAAAAATCTATAATAGCCTATATCGAGGATATAGCGCGCGCGGATGTCCTGGGAGCCGAATATTTTGTGACGCATCTCGGCAGCCATGTCGGCACAGGAGAAAAAGAAGGCATCGCGCGGTTTTCGAAAGCTCTCAACGATATAATAAATAAGGCCAAGCCCAAAGCTGTGATACTATTGGAAAATACCGCGGGTTCGGGTTCCTGCATAGGATATAGATTCGAGCATTTAAAGCGCATAATAGGTAGCGTCAAACGAAAAGACAGAGTAGGTGTTTGCCTTGACACTGCTCATACTTTTGAGGCAGGATACGATATAAAGACTGCCGGCGGTCTCGAGAAGACGCTTGAAGACTTTGACAGGCTCGTAGGCATAGATAATATAAAAGTAGTCCATTTTAATGACAGTCTTTCGCCCATAGGTTCTCATGTGGACAGGCATCAGCATATAGGTAAGGGCAAAATAGGTTTAGAGGCAATGAAGAGAATAATCAATTACCCAAGATTAAAGAACGCGGCGTTTATTATGGAAACACCGAAAGAGTCCGATAGAGACGACAGAAGAAATATTGCGGTTGCAAAAAGATTAATTAAGGGATAATCAATGACAAATTCAGAATTACAGGCCTCCAATCCCGAAACGGCGTATCCCTTCGATAAGATAGAGCCTAAGTGGCAGAAGTTTTGGCGTGACAAGGGATTGTTTAAGGTAGATACCGCTGATTATAAGAATAAATATTACTGCCTCATGATGTTTCCTTATCCGTCAGCGGCGCTTCATGTTGGCCACGGCAGAAACTATATTATAGGCGATGTTGTGGTCAGGTACAAGATGATGCAGGGATTGAATGTGCTGACCCCTATGGGATTCGACGCGTTTGGCCTGCCGGCTGAAAACGCGGCCATAAAAGGCGGGCTCCACCCGGAGACCTCCACATTAAATAATATAAGCACAATGAGAAGGCAGCTCAACCAATGGGGAGTAGAATACGACTGGGACAGGGTCGTCATATCATGCCTTCCCGATTATTATAAATGGACGCAGTGGCTATTTACAAAACTCTACGAAAAAGGGCTTGCGTATAAGAAGAAAGCTTTTGTTAACTGGTGCCCTTCGTGTAAGACGGTTTTGGCTAATGAGCAGGTAGTGAACGGCGGATGCGAAAGGTGCGACACCCAGGTACTGCAGAAGGATCTTGAGCAGTGGTTTTTCAAAATTACCGCGTATGCCGAAAGGCTGCTTAAGGATCTCGATAAATTAGAGCACTGGCCCGAGCGCGTAAAGATGATGCAAAAGAACTGGATAGGAAGAAGCGAGGGCGTAAAGATAGATTTTAAGATAGACGGCTTGAATGAAATCTTAAAGTGTTTTACTACAAGGGTAGATACGATATACGGAGCCACATTTATAGCGCTTGCGCCTGAACATCCTCTTGTCGAAAAATTGATCAAAGGCGCCGGGGGCGAGCAAGACGCTTATAAGCTTATACAAAAGATGCGGGATGAGAGCAAAATAGACCGCGCCGATGCCGAGGTGGAGAAAGAGGGCGTTTTTACCGGACGGTATGTGATAAATCCGGTAAATAACGAGAAGATCCCGATATGGGTGGCCAATTATATACTCATGGAATACGGTTCAGGCGCGATAATGGCCGTGCCCGCGCACGACCAGAGAGATTTTGAATTCGCGAAGATGTATAAATTGCCCATAAAAGTGGTTATAGATGATCCTAAAAATCCGCTCGATGCCGGAACGATGAAAGAGGCGCGTATAGGCGAAGGCGTAATGATAAATTCCGGTCAGTTTAACGGTATTAAATCGGAGATAGCGATAGAGAATATAGCGGACTATTTTGAAGAGAATAAATTCGGCAAGCGTTCCATCCAGTACAAGCTTAGAGACTGGCTTATTTCGCGTCAGCGTTTCTGGGGCGCTCCCATACCAATCATATATTGCGATAAATGCGGCACAATGTCAGTGGCAGAAAAGGACCTGCCGGTCCTTTTGCCTAAAAATATTGAGTTTAAACCTACAGGCGAATCGCCATTAAAGTCCGGCAAAGATTTTGTGAATACCAAATGTCCAAAATGCGGCGGTCCCGCGACCAGAGAGACCGACACTATGGATACATTTGTCGATTCAAGCTGGTATTTCCTGCGCTACATAACACCGCACCTAAAAGATAAGCCCTTTGACACAGGATTGGTAAATAAATGGCTGCCTGTGGACCAGTATATAGGCGGTGTAGAGCATGCGATACTTCACTTGTTATATTCCAGGTTCATAACGAAATTTTTACATGATATAAAATGGATAGGATTCGATGAGCCGTTTAAGAATCTCTTTACCCAGGGTATGATAATAAAGGACGGGGCGAAGATGTCGAAGTCCAAGGGTAACGTCGTAAGCCCAGATAAACTGATCGCCTCTTACGGAGCTGATACCGTCAGGCTTTATACACTGTTTATAGGCCCGCCTGAAAAGGACGCGGAATGGTCCGATCGCGGCGTAGAGGGCGCGTACAGATTTTTAGGCAGGGTGTGGAGACTCGTTGAGCGGGTCAAAGCCCAGGGGTCAAGGGGCAAGGAAAAAAAGAGCGAAAATTTCATAAAAGAGGAAGAGGCGCTTAGGAGAAAGACGCACCTGACGATAAAGAAGGTGACCCAAGACTTTGACGGCGGGTTCCATTTTAATACAGCGATAAGCTCCATAATGGAGTTGGTCAACGAGACATACGATTATATAGGTAAAACCGGATCAGAAGGGCAGGGAAAAATATTAAATGAGGCGATTGAGGCCATCATTATTCTACTTTCGCCTTTTGTGCCGCACATAGCCGAAGAGTTGTGGCATCTTATCGGTAAGGAGAATAGCATATTTAAGACAAAGTGGCCGGCATATGACAAGGCCGCGATAGTCGAGAATGTCGTGACCATGGTTGTCCAGGTGAACGGCAAGGTCAGGTCAAAGATAGACGTGCCGTTTAATATTAAAGAAGAAGATCTCAAAATAAAGGTATTGACCGACCCTAAGATAAAAGAATTATCGGCCAATAAAACGCTAAAAAATTTTATCGTAGTTCCGAAAAAACTGGTAAATGTAGTCCTGCAATAAATGTTTAATCTCTCAATCAGAGAAAGATTTATAATCCTGTTTTTGACAGCAACCCTCCTACTGGGCTTGTCAGTCATATTTTATCGCAAAGCCAATTCCGTTGTAGATGTGAAGATAAAGGCTTTTGATTATGCCGGAGAGCTCACGGATATCAAAAAGATCAATATCAATGACGCGGGCCAATCTGCATTGATGAGCCTGCCCGGAGTAGGCAAATCGCTGGCGGATAATATAGTAGAATACAGATCCCTGGCCGGGAATTTCATATCCATAGAAGAGATAAAGAAGGTAAAAGGAATAAAAGACAGCCTGTTTGACAAGATAAAAGATTACATAACCGTCGAATGAAGCGGCCCATCCTATATTGCGCAATATCTTTTTGTATCGGCATAGCCTACGCGTATTTTTTCAGTATCCCTATAATCTATTTTGCGGCGGCGAGCATCTTTCTTATAATACTTGCCGCGGTTTTCTTTAAAAACAATATCCTCTCCCACATATTTTTGTATATCGCCTTAATACTTTTTGCGGCGGTATATTATCAAAATTATAATATCCTGCCGAATGACCATATCTATAATTTCACTTCGGGTGAAAGCAAAAAAGCGCTGGTCAAAGGTATCGTAGCCGATGACCCGGTGAGCAAAAAAGCATTTTATGGTAAAGAGAAGACAAGCCTTACCTTAAAAACAGAACTTTTAGTAGAAGACGATAAGGCCTTTGTGGTTACCGGGCTTATCAAGGTTGATATATACGCAGATGAAAAGCTAAATAATGTAAATTTTGGCGACCGGATAACCGTGTATGGAAAGCTGCGCAGGCCCGAAGGCTTAAAGAATCCGGGATTATTCGATTATTCAAACTATCTTAAGATAAGAAATGTGTATGCGCTGCTGACGGCCAACGGGCCTGGATCCATAAGCCTTATTAAAAACGCACAGCTCTCGCGCGTAAGGCTTGAAGCGTATTCTTTGAGGCACGGGATAAATGATTATATAGATAAATATGTAGATGGCCGCTACAGCGCCTTCATTAAGGCGATATTGACGGGCGTGCGCAGCGAACTCGATACCATGGTAATGGATGATTTTATAAAGACCGGGACCGTGCACGTAATAGCGATAAGCGGACTGAATATAGCGCTTATAGCGGGAATGTTCATATTTATTTTTAAGGCGCTCGGTATAAGAAAAAAATTCAATCTTATCCTTACCTCGGCGCTTATGATCTTCTATTGTTTTGTGGCGGGGGTAAGTCCGCCTGTCGTCAGGGCGACTATAATGTTCTTTATAGTCTCTTTAGGATACCTTATCGACAGGGAGTCGGACATCCTTAATTCGTTATCGATAGCCGCATTTATAATTCTGCTTGCAAACCCGAATGAACTCTTTGACCCGAGTTTTCAGCTGTCATTCGTGTCTATATTAGGAATAGTGCTTTTTTCGCCAAAGATGGAAGGCCTTTTTGGCCCCAGGCCAAATTACTTTACCAAGGGCGCGGCAATATCCATAGCCGCGATTATCGCCGTTTCGCCGATAGTAAGCAGATACTTTAATATCGTTTCGCCGGTAGCGATAGTGGCGAACCTTGTTATAGTTCCGGCTCTATTTGTCATAACTATAGTGTCGTTTGTATTTCTCGCTTTGAATTTTCTCGGGTTGAACCTTTTATCCGTATACGCGGGCCACGCGCTCTCTTTACTGACGCAGATAACTTTTTATATAAACCATATATTCGCGCAGATACCCTTGTCTCACATAAGAATACCATTCGCGTCATTTCCTTTTTTATTGCTGTATTATGCTTTTATATTTTCATTCTTTTTTCTGAAGAGGAAGATAGAGGTGTTGATATTGGCATTATTGGTTCTGAATTTTGCGGTTTGGGGAAATGTTTTCGCGGCACAAGGCGAGGAGCTCAAAATAACATATATCGATGTTGGCATGGGCGATAGTATATTGCTGGAGTTCCCCAACAAAACCACTATGCTTATAGACGCGGGCTCCGGCGGCATAGAAGGCTTGTCGGATATGGGGAGGTCTATCGTGGCGCCTATATTGTGGAACAAAGGGATCGACAGGCTTGACGCTGTAATATGCACACATTTTCATTCTGACCACACCGGCGGCGCATTGTACATACTGAAAAATTTTGATATAGGTTGCGTGATGGATAATGGCATACCGCCCGACTCGAGGCAGCGCCTTTATGATAGTTATAGAAAAATTATTTTGCAGAGGAATTTGCGCCGTCTCGTTGTGGCTGGGCCGGAAGAGATTACGGGTTTTGGGGATGTGAAGCTTTTTGTGATAAATCCTCCCGAAGGAAGCACGATGCCCGACGCCAATAATAATTCCGTAGTTATCAAGCTTGAGTATAAAAATTTTTCAGCGCTATTTTGCGGCGACGCTTCCAGCGAGGCTATGCGGAATATGTTTAAATACGGAGGCCTTTTAAAATCGAATATATTGAAAATTCCTCATCACGGCGGATCGACAGGGAAGGCAGTTACAACAAAAGCATTCCTCGATCTGGTATCTCCGGAAATTTCTATAGTAAGTTCAGGCGCGGATTTTCATATGAAAAACCCTCTTATGTATTCCAAATCACAAATATACGATACGAAAGATAATGGCGCGATAGAAATAATTACCGATGGCCTGAACTTCAAAGTTAAGCCATTTCGCCCGGAAAACTAACTTTTTTATATTTTACCTTGACAAACAGAGGATCATGTGGTATATTTGTCGCAACGATAAATAGTAAATGTACGGAACAACGCAATTATTCTTAAGTAAAACCAAGAAGGTGAAGGTAAGTTATGGAGATGCAGCCAGGTAGTATTGTAGAAAGGCGTCGCACTCAGAGAATAGATTCGAATTTGCCGGTAAGGTATAAAAACCTAAGAACGACCACGTCTCCAATGGGTTCGCTGACTAAAGATATCAGCGAAGGAGGTATTCGTTTTAAAACCACAGAGTTTATTTCACTCGCCTGCCGTCTTGTGGTAGAGATTACCATTCCGACGGTGCAGAGGCCGATAAAAGCCATATCAAAAGTGGCATGGATCAGGAAGGCTTCTTCGGGCAATCAGTATGAGCTCGGAAATCAATTCCTGGAAATATCAAAAGAGGACAAGGCTGCGATAACGGATTATGTTAGCCGCCTCTCCAGCGCTACCACCTAAAGTAATAAAACGACTTTCAAATCTTCTAAAACTATACTCCAAATTATTCTTTGACCTTCATTATACTACGTGGTATAATTCGAATCCTACCATATGAAAAAGAATAGTCTCTATATAATATCGTTGTCCCTGATATGTATTTTTGCGTTTGCCTCGGATGCCTATGCCCCATGGATATGGACTCCTGAGACAAAGAAATTTACAAATCCTAAGAACGCGGTAAAAGACACTCCTAAAGAACAGTTCGACTGGGCCATGAGTTTCTATGACGCCAAGGACTATCAGCGCGCGTCATTCGAATTTGATAAATTAGCCAAGCAGTATGAATTTTCCGATTATGCCTCAAAATCCCAGTACTATGTGGGCCTTTGCAATGAGAATATGCAGAAGTATTACACAGCATTCGAAAGTTACCAGAAGGCCATAGACAATTTTCCACATCTATCCAATATCGATGAAGTGCTTGCCCGGCAATACGCGATAGGCCTTATATATCTGGAGAAACCCAGCCCGAAAGTCATGGGCAATGATATCATGGCCCCCCTTGACAGGGCGGTGGAGATATTTAAAAAGGTGGTAGAGAACGCGCCATACGGGAAATACGCTCACGACGCGCAATTTAAGCTGGGAGAAGCGCTAAAAAAGAGCGAGAGGTATGACGAGGCCGTGCAGGCATATCATAAATTGGTCGAGGATTATCCAAATTCAGAGCATGCCACAAAGGCGATGTATGAGGAGTCGCATTGCGCTTACAAAGCGTCGCTAAGGCCAGCTTATGATGCCAGCGCTACCGACAGCGCAATAAAGACTTTTGAGAAATTTGTGAATAAGAATAAAGACTCCGAGCTTGCCCAAAAAGCCGATAAAACCATGAAACGGCTTAAAGATAATGTAGCCGAAAAATCGTTTGAGACGGCTCAATTTTATGAGTCCCAAGGCAAACCCGCCGCCGCGATAATATATTACCAGGATGTTATAGACACATATCCAGACAGTTCTTTTGTCGATAAGGCAAAAGCCAAGGTAGAAGCGCTGAAAAATCCTAAACCCAAGAAGGTTGCGGCTCCTCTTGAATTCAAAAAAAAACCGAGGCCGGTAAGCCAGGAGGCGCAGAAGAAGGCCCCCTGGAGGCCATTGAGTTTTCTGGGCGCAAAGAAGCAAGATCCTGCGCCATCGCCAGTGGAAACTCCTAAGCCAGTCGAAGTTCCTAAAGCCGAGCCTGTAAAAATTATTGCAGAGACACCGGCTCCAGTGCCGCAGTCGCAACCATCTGTGGTTGAACCCGCGCCGGAGGCTGTGTCGCAACCGCCGGTAGAAGCTCCAAAAGCTGAGGAAGCGCCGCAAGCATTAGTAGAAACTCCCAAGGCAGAGCCTGTTGCGCAAGTGGTCGAGACTCCAAAAACCGAAGAGGTGGTTGTTCCTGTTCGGGAGGCTCCAAAGAAAAAAGCCTGGAAGCCGTTCAGTTTTGACTCCAAGAAAAAAGATGTGGCTGTCCAGACCAAAGAGACCCCAAAGAAAGATTGGAAGCCGTTTAATTTTGATAAAAAGAAAGAAGCCGCAGCCAAAACTGAAGAGGCGGTTGCCCAATCCAAGGAAACACCAAAGAAAAAAGCCTGGAAGCCATTCAACTTTGACACCGAGAAAGAATCCGTTAAAGAAGTCCAGAAGAAGGAATGGATACCTCTGTATTTTGGCACTAATGACGAGCCGATGGGGGTCAAGAGACCGGAAGCTCAAAAACTTTAATAAAGTATAAAAGGGGTCGAAAATGGGAAAGATGCGTTTGCAAAAATTTGCTGTGATATTATTGGTCACGCTTTTTTTTATTTCCGGATGCGGTTATACGACAAAATCGCTCCTTCCTCCCAATCTTAAGACTATCTATGTGGATAACCTTGTGAACAAGATAAATTTAACGGCGGAATCCAATGATGACAGGATGTACCTTAGTTACAGGCCGGGCATGGAGATAGAAACATCCAGAGTGATACGCGATAAATATCTGTCTGATGGTAACCTGAAAGTGATAGACTCCGAAGATGCCGATTTGACACTTAAGGGCGAGCTTGTGGATTTCAGGAACGAGGCATTGCGATATGACAGGAATGATAATGTGCAGGAATACAGGATTAGGGTGGTTGTGAATATAGAAATGATTAATAAAGACGGCAAGGTTAGATGGAAAGAGAGCGGCTTCGCGGGTGAATCGCTTTATACTACTACCGGACCACTTGCGAAAAGCGAAAGAACCGCTGTATTAGAAGCCGAGGCTGATTTGGCCAGGCGTGTTGTGGAGAGAACGATTGAAGAATGGTAAGCCCCGCCGCTTTTTCTAATCCCGAATCTCCCTCAAGAAAAGGCGGGGTAAACACAAGTCCCGCGGTAATTCTGCTTGTCGGAGCTGAAAAATATCTTAAAGAAAAATCAATAAACGACCTGCGCTCATCGCTTCTTGACTCTTCCGCCGCGGAGTTGGATTATAAGGTACTGCACGGCACAGACACATCCGCGGATGAAATACTTTCCTCGGTTTCAACCATACCGTTTTTCTCATCAAAAAGGCTCGTTGTAGTAAAGGACTTCGAAAAGCTACCCAAAGAAGATATTCTCCGCCTGGTTAATTATATCAAAAAGCCAAATCAATATACCTGTCTTGTAATTGATCTAAAAGATGGTGCTATGCTAAAGGATGACCCGTCGCTTGGGCGCTATGTAAAGGTGCTGAAATTTTCCGATCTTACAGAGATGGAAACTCCTTCCTGGATCTCGAAATTTGTTTCATCCAAGGGTAAGAGCATAGATGAACGCGCTATAGAGATATTAAGGGAACTGCAGGGCGGCAATATGCTTAATTTATCGCAGGAACTGGAAAAACTTATAACTTATATCGGCCACCGCAAGTCTATAACGGTATCCGATGTGGAGGGTCTTGTAGGAAAGAGCGTTATTGCATCGGCATTTGATATTGCGCATGCCGCCGCCGAGATGGATACCTCAAAAGCTATAAGCATAGTATATGAATTGGCGTCATATGGGAAGAAGCCACATGAGGTTATAGGGCTTATGGCGTGGCATTTTAAGACTTTGTTGAAGATAAAAGCACAAGCCTCTTCAGGGCGCACAGAAAATGAGATAATCCAGAGTTTGAGAATGCCGAAAAAGAGCGCCCACGCCCTGTTAACGCAAAGCGCGCTATATTCTCATAAGGATTTAGGATCGAAGCTGCGAATTTTGCTGGATGCGGACCTCGGCATAAAAAGGGCAAGGTACAGCCCTTCATTAATACTGGAATTTGCTATTATAAGATTATGCCTTGGGAACTGAAGCGATCTTTTTTGTGAGGCGGGAGATCCTGCGTGAAGCAGCATTCCTATGAATGATTCCTTTTGAAGCCGCCTTATCTATCTTTGAAGCAAGAGTTTTCAAAAATGTCTTTGCCTCGTCGGTTTTTTTTGCCGCTACCAGGCTGTCGAATTTCTTTGTTAGCGAATTTAGTTCCGAACTTAAAGATACGTTTCTGACATGTCTTTTCTTCGATTTTCTTAAATCTTTAAATGAAGCTCTTTTTATTGGCATCTTTTATCATCCTTCCCTTTTAGGGGGAGAATTATAGCACGACCAAACATATGTAGTCAAGGGTTTTATAATGAGTAAAAAACACCTTATTAAATCCACCGGCGTAATAGGTATAGCTACCGCGATAAGCAGGGTCTTGGGTTTTGTCCGCGATATAGTAATTGCCAACCTTTTTGGCACCAGCATGGTTGCCCAGGCCTTCTTCATAGCGTTCAGGATCCCCAATAGCCTGCGCGATATAGTAGGTGAAGGGGCCATGAATTCCGCGATAGTGCCGGTATTGACCGAATACAAAACGAAGAGCGATGCTAAAGAGTTTCTGCGCGTATCAAAGATACTATTCAATATATCATTTGCGGCGCTTTCGCTTATTACCCTGCTGGGAATGATATTTTCACCTCTTATAGTGCGTCTTATAGCTCCCGGGTTTGCGCGCGAGCCGGACATATTGAACCTTACTACGCATCTTAATAGAGTGATATTCCCCTATCTTATATTAATAGGCCTGACGGCCTATACTATGGGTGTGTTAAATACTCTTAAGAATTTCGCGAGTTCCGCTTTTGGGCCGTGTCTATTAAATATTGCCCTTATAGCAGCCGCGTTATGGCTGTGCCCCCGGTTTGGGGTTGCGGGGCTTGTTGCAGGTGTACTCATCGGCGGTGCTTTGCAGTTGGGATTAAACGTAGTTACGATGTATAAAAAAGGCATAACGATAAACTTTAAGGAAGGATTTAAACATCCCGCGGTAAAGAAGATAGGGTTACTTTTAATGCCCCGCGCTTTTGGTTCGGCCATTTATCAGGTAAATATATTCGTTGATACTATGGCGGCGTCACTTGCCTGGATAGTAGGATCGGGAGGCGTTGCAGCGCTATACTATGCCAATAGGTTAATACAATTCCCTCTTGCCATATTCGGCCTGGCGCTGGCTCAGGCAGCCCTGCCGAAATTAAGCCAGGAATTCGCGACGAATGACATACCTCGCATGAAGGACACGCTCTCATTTTCTTTGAGGACGACATTTTTTATTATGATACCGGCAAGTGTCGGCCTGGCGCTTTTGGGAATGCCGATAATAAAGCTGCTTTTTCAAAGGGGTGAATTTAACGAATACTCCACTTATATAACGCAAAGCGCTTTATTCTTTTATTCATTCGGAATTTTTTCTTATAGCGGCGTAAAACTTCTGGTTACATGTTTTTATTCTATGCATGACACGTCAACCCCGGTGAAGACGGCTTTTATGGCCGTAGTAATAAATATCATACTTATAATAGCCCTTATGTGGCCGCTAAAATTGGGCGGGATAGCCTTGGCAACCTCAATTTCCGCGACATTTAATTTTGTTGCCTTATATGTATTGCTGGAAAAGAAGCTCGGACATCTGCATACCAAAGAAGTGGTGAATTCCTTTATGCGTATTTTATTATCGAGCATCGTCATGGGTATTGTGTTGAAAATTCTGTCAGCCCGCCTCGCAGGCATCGCAGGGCTGGTTTTGGCAATAATCGCGGGCATAATTACTTTTATGGCAGCCGCTTACATATTCAGGGTAAAAGAAATGAACAGGGCTTTTGCATGGGTATTAAAGAGATAGTAGCAAGCTTACCTCAATCTCCCGGCGTGTATATAATGAAGGGCGTATCGGGAGACGTTTTATATGTAGGCAAGGCCAATGACTTAAGAAAAAGAGTCTCCAGCTATTTCCAGAGATCACGCGCCCATCCCCAGCGCATCGAATCGCTTGTTTCCAAAATCGCGAATATAGAATTCATCCCGGTATCAACGAGTGCCGAAGCCCTGATTTATGAAAACGGCCTTATAAAGCAACTATCCCCAAAATATAATGTCGCGCTCCGCGACGACAAAAGCTATCCTCTTCTCAAGCTTACTGTAAGTGAAAAATTTCCGCGGCTCATCATGACTAGAGAAAAGAAGGGGGACGGCTCCATATACTATGGCCCATATACGAGCGCTAAACTTTTGAAAGAAGCGCTTAAGATACTGCAAAAGCTCTTCCCCCTAAGGACATGTAGTAAGATGCCTGCCAGCCGGCCAGGCAGGCCAAAAAAAGAATGTTTACAATTTCATATACAACAGTGTGTTGCCCCATGTTCTGGCAGGATAGACACACAGCGCTATAACGACCTTGTCGCGCAGTTAAAATTGTTTCTTGAGGGCAGGCGCGCCGAGCTTCTTAAATTTTTGTCCAATAAAATGAAAGAATTGTCCAAAAGCGAAAATTTTGAAGAGGCGCTTGAATACAGGAATAGGCTGGAAGCGCTTAGCGTTATAAAGGAAGGCAGCGTTAGTTATACCCCTATGGACGAATTGGAAGAATTGCGGAGAATATTGGGCATAAAGGATAAGCTGGAAAGGATAGAGGCGTTCGATATTTCTAATATAATGGGTGACCAGGCATGCGCCTCGATGGTCCACTTTTATAAGGGTAAGCCCAATAAAAACGAATATAGGAAATTCAAAATTAAAACGGTATCCGGCATGGATGATTACAGCATGATGAGGGAGGTGGTGCGCCGCAGATACGCGCGAAGCCTGAAAGAAGAGAAAGCATTGCCCGATCTTATAGTTATAGACGGCGGAAGAGGCCATTTGGGCGTAGCTATGGATGAGCTAAAGAAATTGTCTTTGGATAATATTCCTACAATAGGTATAGCTAAAGAGTTTGAGCGTATTTATGTTAAGGATAGGAAGGATCCTATAGTATTGCCTAAAGAGTCAAAATCGTTGCACCTACTGGAGCGCATTCGCGATGAAGCGCACCGTTTCGCGATATCCTACCACAAGAAGCTTATGTCTAAGCGTATATTCAAATGAGACACAGCGGCAAAGGGAAGAAGTTGACAGAATTTGAGAAGAAGGTCTATGGAGTCGTGTCAAAGATACCCAAGGGCCGGGTGCGCTCATACAAATGGGTTGCCGCGAAAATAGGCTACCCTAAAGCCTGTAGGGCGGTAGGCAACGCGCTTAATAAGAATCCTTATATAGGCATCGTTCCATGCCATCGCGTTGTAAGGTCAGATGGCTCAATAGGAGGATTTGCCAAGGGCCAGGTTAAGAAAGAGAAACTTTTAAAGGGCGAATTGATTGACCTTATATCATAATATTGATATAATCATCGGACTAACGGAGGATGCTGGCAAATGTTAGACCAGATAAAAGAAGAACTGAAAAAGACGGAGGGGAAGCTAAAGACCCTCAGAGGTTATCTTTGACATAGATTCAAAGATAGAAAAGATAACGTCGCTGGAAAAAGAGACATTGGCAGAGAATTTTTGGGCCAATAAAGAACGTTCACGGGAAGTTGTAAAGCAGCTAAAATCTTTAAAGTCCGCGGTAGATCCCTTCTTAAAGACAGAAACAGGCATAAAAGATATACGTGATATAGTAGAAATTGCCGGAGCGGAAGACGCGGAATCCTTAACGCATTTCAAAGAAGAACTTTCTAAAATAATCCGCCGCATAGACGAATTGGAGTTCAAAGCGCTTCTGGGCGGGGAGGCGGACTCTAATAACGCTATTCTTAGTGTCAACGCCGGGGCAGGCGGCACGGAAGCCTGTGATTGGGCCGGTATGCTGTTAAGAATGTATACGATGTGGGCCGAGTCTAAAGGATATCAGGTTACATGGATAGACCAGATGGCGGGTGAGGAAGCGGGAATAAAGAACGCCACTTTGCTTATCAAGGGTGATTACGCGTATGGTTATCTAAAGTGCGAATCCGGCGTTCACAGGCTGGTAAGGATATCTCCGTTCGATTCCAACAAAAGACGACATACATCATTTGCGTCCGTAGATGTGATACCCGAAGTTTCCGACGAAATAAAGATAGAGATAAATACCGCTGATCTTAAGATAGATACATATCGCGCAGGCGGAAAGGGCGGCCAGCATGTTAACAAGACCGACTCGGCGGTAAGAATAACGCATCTTCCCACCGGCATAATAACTCAATGTCAGAATGAGCGCTCGCAGTTCAAGAATAAAGATATGGCTATGAAGCTAATTAAAGCCAAATTGTACGAAAGAGAGTTGGAGAAGAAGGCCAAAGATACGGAAAATGCTTATGATGCCAAGAAGGATATCGAGTGGGGAAGTCAGATCCGCTCTTATGTGCTTCATCCGTACAAGATGGTCAAGGACCACAGGACGGATTTTGAAATGGGCAACGCGGATGCGGTGCTTAATGGGAAATTAGACGGATTTATCGAAGCGTATTTAAAAGGGGCGAAGGGCCAGGGGGCAGAGAAAGATGCTTAATTTTATACTGAAGAGAATAGTGGGCACGCAGAATGAGAGGATAGTTAAGTTATTGCAGCCCACGGTAGACGCCATAAATGCTCTTGAACCCGCGATATCGAAATTGTCGGATGCCGAGCTTCGCGCAAAGACGGATGAGTTTAAGTTGCGGATACGAGCGCGCCGGAAAGATTATCAGGATAGAATGGATGAGGTGGCGGAACTTTTTAAGAGCTCGACCTCGCCCGAAGAAAAAGAGAAGATAAAACGACGGCTACGCGATATTAAGAATGAGATATTCGCCGAAGTCCTGCCCGAAGCGTTCGCGGTTGTAAGGGAAGCTGCAAAGCGTACCCTTAAGATGCGCCACTTCGATGTTCAGTTGATGGGCGGTATAGTGCTCCACCAGGGTAGGATAGCCGAAATGGCTACGGGAGAGGGCAAGACGCTCGTTGCGACATTACCCGTATATTTAAACGCTTTGACAGGCGAAGGCGTACATGTGATAACGGTAAACGACTATCTTGCCAAAAGAGATAGAAACTGGATGGGGCCAGTATATGAATTTTTAGGTCTTTCGGTGGGCTGTATATATCACGATATGGATCAGGCCGAACGCAAGAAAGCTTATGACAGCGATATTACATACGGCACCAATAACGAATATGGGTTTGATTATCTGCGCGACAATATGGTGGTCCATAAAGAGGATATGGCGCAGAGGGGCCATAATTACGCTATCGTTGACGAAGTCGACTCTATCCTGATAGATGAATCGAGGACGCCTCTTATAATATCCGGCCCAGCGGAAGAGTCTACCGATAAATATTATACGATAAATAAGATAGTGCCGCGGCTTAAAGGCAAGATAATCACCGACAAAGAAGAGATAGAAGCTAAATATAAAGGCGTAGACATAGAAAAAGGCATCGACTATGTCGTTAATGAAAAAAATCATACCGTTAATCTGACGGAGGAGGGTATTTTAAAGTGCCAGGAGTTTCTCGGCGTAAAAAATCTTTACGATGATATACAGTCAGAATGGGAACACCATATAAGGCAGGCTATAAGAGCGCACGCGCTCTATAAAAAAGACGTCGATTATGTTGTCAAAGACGGCGAAGTTATGATAGTGGACGAGTTTACGGGACGGCTGATGCCCGGCAGGCGCTGGTCTGACGGACTGCATCAGGCGGTCGAAGCTAAAGAGAATGTTAAGATAGAGAGAGAAAATCAGACGCTTGCGACAATAACATTCCAGAATTATTTCAGGATGTACAAAAAACTCGCCGGTATGACCGGAACTGCTGAGACGGAAGCGGTGGAATTTAGCAAAATATACAGCCTTGATGTAGTTGTTATTCCCACCAATAGAGCATTGTCGAGAACGAACCATGCCGATGTTATATATAAGACCGAGAGGGAAAAATTTAACGCGGTATGCAAAGAGATAGCGGATCTTCATAAAGAGGGCCGTCCGGTTTTGGTAGGAACGATTTCTATAGAGAAGAGTGAGCACTTAAGCAATCTTTTGAAGAGGATCGGCATACCACATCACGTACTTAACGCGAAATATCATGAGATGGAAGCGGAGATAATATCCAAGGCCGGCCAAAGATACGCGGTGACTATAGCGACAAATATGGCGGGCCGCGGAACAGATATAGTTTTGGGCCAGGAAGTTGCCTCTCTGGGCGGCTTGCATGTGCTGGGCACCGAACGCCATGAGGCGCGGCGCATAGACAATCAGCTGCGCGGCAGATCGGGAAGGCAGGGGGATCCGGGTTCCAGCAGATTTTATTTATCACTGGAAGATGATCTGATGAGAATATTCGGCTCCGACAGGATAAAGATGGTAATGGAACGGCTTGGCATGGAGGAAGGGCAGGAGATACAGCACGGTTTTATTACAAAGGCGATCGAGACGGCGCAGAAAAGAGTCGAACAGCACAATTTTGAGATAAGAAAGCATCTATTGGAATACGACAACGTGATGAACAGGCAAAGGGAAGTCATATATGATGAAAGGCGCAAGGTCCTGCACGGAGAAAATATAAGAGATTATATTTATGAACTGATGGAAGAGGTGGTGGATTACGCGATAGATACATATCTTAACGAAAAGATGAGGGTTGATGAATGGGATTTTGACGGATTCAGGCAATATCTTGATTTAAGATTTTCCGTGAAGACAGCCGACCTCGCGCTCGAGGAGATGAGGGTGCCGGAAATTAAAGATGCTGTAATTGAACGCATGAAAAATGTTTACGGAGAAAAAGAGAAGGCGCTAGGTGAGCAGATGGCGCGGTATCTGGAACGCATGATACTGTTGCAGGTAATAGATACGCGCTGGAAAGATCATCTTTATGCCATGGATAGCCTAAGAGAAGGAATAGGGTTGCGCGCTTATGGACAGCGCGATCCTCTGATAGAGTATCAGCATGAAGGTTATGATATGTTCATGGATATGATAGACAGGATCAAGGAAGAGACCCTTGAATATCTGTTTAAAGTTAAGGCCGTTAAAGAAGAAAAAGAGTCTCAAGTATTCGATTTTTCACGGCAAAAACTTGTTCATCAGGAAAAGAGCCAGTTCGAAGGCGTTGCGGCGCCCCAGGCGCAGGAAGCCGCTTCTTACGAGGGGCAGCTTCCCGAGGAGAAAGTGGCCACTTATCATAGAGAAGAACCGAAGGTCGGCAGGAACGATCCCTGTTCGTGCGGAAGCGGGAAAAAATATAAAAAATGCTGCGGAAAATAAATCTGATTATTTTATCGGCGGGTTTATTAATATTATCATTTCCTCCTTTTAATATTTGGATATTTGCCTGGGTATCGTTCATTCCTTTATTATTTGCCTTAGAAGATCAAAAACCTTTAAAATCATTTTTTATTTCATATCTCGCCGGATTTTTATTTTTCCTCGGGACTATATACTGGTTGATTCACGTAACATTGCCGGGAATGCTTGTTGTGGTCGCGTATCTTGCCTTGTATTTTGGACTTTTTGGTTTGATTTTAAGTTGCGTTTGGCAGGGTGATGATAATAAGCGGTTAATTCTGATACCTGCATCATGGGTCGCTCTTGAATGGATGCGCACCAATGCGCTGACCGGTTTTGGATGGAACCTTTTAGGTTATTCCCAGAGCTACAATCTTCCGATAATACAGATCGCGGATATAACAGGCGCGTACGGAGTAGGTTTTTTAATACTGATGTTTAATGCAGCGTTATATATTTTTGTTAAAAATATCAGGAGCGCGCAGAAGAGACACATTCCTCTTGTCATTACCGCTTCTTTGCTGTTGATAATCTCCGGATATGGAATATTCAGGCTCAATAATATATTTACCGGAGAGAGGTTGAAAGTCGCTGTTGTGCAGGGGAATATCCCGCAGGATGAAAAGTGGGATCGTCGTTTTACCGATATGATCATGTCCAGATACCGGGACCTCACTAAAGAAGCCGCTTCGTCAGAAAAGATAGATCTTGTGATATGGCCCGAAACATCCGTGCCGGGGTTCATCCAAAATGAAAAAGAACTTTTTGATATTGTCTACAATCTATCGATGGATATAGCCGCGCCGATCCTTGTCGGCGCTCCCAGGTATGACGACAAGTCACAAGATGATTCTTACTATAATAGCGCCTTTCTATTTTTGAAAGACGGATCTGTGGACGGCCACTACGACAAGACTCATCTGGTGCCATTCGGCGAGTATGTGCCGTTAAAAAATCTTTTATCGTTCGTCCACAGGTTTGCGCCCCGGCCAATAGGAGACTGCGCCGCCGGCAAGGACTTTACGGTATTTAAATTTTTGCTTGAGCGCAGTATAAAGGATGAGGGCTACAGCTGGAAGCTGTCGAAAAAGGTCAGTTTTTCATGCCTTATATGTTTCGAAGATATATTCCCCGATATCGCGAGGCGGTTTGCCGGAAAGAATATAGATTTTCTTGTAAATATAACTAATGACGCATGGTTCGGAAGGTCAAGCGCCGCCTATCAGCATGCGCAGGCGTCCGTATTCAGGGCGGTGGAAAACAGGATCAATGTCTTGAGGTCAGCGAATACGGGATTATCGTGTTTCATCGACCAAAAGGGGCGCGTTACCGCGAGAGTTATGGGTGATGGCAAGGATCTGTTTGTCAGCGGATTTAAGGCGCATGAAATAATTCTTTCCAGGACAAGGACTCTGTATACCGTATATGGAGACCTATTCGCGTACATATGCATATTCTTAACCGTATTCAGTATAACAAGATGTTTAAGAGAGAATAGCCGGAGAAGTTCTTAAAATGAAGAAGTTATTTAATGTATTTATGGGCCTGATTCTATCATTTGTGCTTTTCGGCTGCGACTCAAACCAATATCAGATAGTAACCGGTTCCGACGGTTCATTGTACCGTTTCAATAAAAAAACGGGAGAATTATCGATGATTATGGAAGATAGAAAAGTGGTGCGGCTGGCGGAGTCAAAAAAATCTGAAATAATTCAGCAGGATGAAGCCGTGCCGCTTGAAAAACCGATTAACTGGAAGGAGTCGCGTTTCCCGGCGAAGGACCTTAAGGCGCGGCTGGAGACGGTATGGAGGGAGAACAGGTTGAGCTATAAATTTTCCGCATATCCTTATAAATCCATGGAAAGAATATTCGCGAAGAAGAAGCAGGACTATATATACAGTATAGTTAAGCCGGGATTCAATATCGAATTATTGGATAAGAATGGGTTCATGGTCAAGGAGATAAAGATAAATCTCTGGAATATGACAAAGGTTATGGGTGAAAACGGCAAGGAAAAAGAACTTGTAATAAATTCACAGATAGACTGCACGAAACAATCTTACAGATCTATAGGCGGCTACTCTATAAAGTGGCTGTTGGACCCGGATATGATAGATGACGAAAAAGACGATTTTATTAAAAGTTCTCCGATAAAGAGTGAGGGCAAATGAAAAAGATCGATATAAGCCGGATATTATCGGTATCATTTTTTACCGCGATCACGCTGCTTGCGAACATTTCTTACGCCGCGGATGTTTCTAAAGAAGCGGCTATTTATTTTAACAGCGGCAATACCTATGAGAGCGAGGGAGCTTATGACCAGGCGTTGGCAGATTACAACAGGGCCATTGAAATAAAACCGCGTTATGCCGACGCGTTAATTAATAGGGGAAATATCTATTATAAGAAAGGCGAATATGAAAAAGCCGTATCGGATTATACAAAAGCGCTGGATATAAACGCCGTATTCAACGAAGCCCTGGCCAACAGGGCGCTTACTTATTCGAAGCTGGGCCAGCATGACCAGGCGCTCTTCGATTACAACAAGGCTATTGACGCCAACGATGATGACTCGTTTTTATATGTGGACCGCGGCAAGGTTTATAATGAAAAAGGCATGTTCAAAGAGGCGTTGGCAGATTTTAATAAAGCCGTCAAGCTTAACCCGCGGTGCGCGGATGCCTACCTTAACAGGGGGCTTGCCGGCGCAAAGATAGGAAAATTTACCGACGCTATAACAGATTATGAAAAGGCGCTGGAGCTTGAACCGAAGAACACAGAAGCTTATTTAAGGCGGGGGATAGCTTATGCCAATATAGATGAATTTGAAAAATCGATGTCCGACATAAACAAGGCGCTGGAGCTGGATGGCCAATACGCGGAAGCCTATCTCAACAGGGGCAACCTTTATTTTAATCAGGGACAAAATGACGCCGCGATCCTCGATTATAATAAGGCGATAGAACTGGATGGCCAATACGCCGAAAGTTATTTTAACCGCGGCGTTGTATACGCAAGGATGAGAGACTACAAACAGGCAATATATGATTACAGCAAGGCTATAGATTTACGGCCGGATTGCGGCGAGATATTCTTTAACCGCGCGAATGTGTATTTTAATCAGGAAGATTTTGATAATGCGATATCGGACTACACGAAGAGCATAGCCACCGCAAAGAATGATATGGATTCTTATATAAATCGCGGTATTGCTTATGCCAAAAAAGGCATGACTGAAGAAGCGATGATAGATTTTAAAAAAGCCCTGGAAATAAATCCGAAGTCCGCGGCGGCGTACTTTAATATGGCGCTTATTTCGGACGGGAAGATACAGTACGAGGAATCTCTGAAGTACTATGGTAAGGCCATAGAGATAAATCCTAAATATGTGGAGGCCTACTTGAATAGAGGTATAGTCTACTCTAATAGAACACAGCATGAGAAGGCTATCGAGGATTTTAACAAATCTATATCTATAGACCCCAAGAACGCCGAAGGTTACTTTAACCGCGGATTGGTTTATGACAATAGGGGCGACCATGACAGGGCGCTATCCGATTATAATAAATTTATAGAGCTTAATCCGGAACATATGTCAGGATACATAAACCGCGGCATAATATATGTCAAAAAGGGAATGTATGATCAGGCGATACAGGATTTTGACAGGGTGATAATATACAATCCGGAGTCCGCGAACGCGCACTTTAATAAGGCTCTTGTGTGTGAAAAGATAGGGCGCACAAAAGATGCGGTTGACTCGTATAAAAATTTCATAAAATATGCGACGCCAAAATTAAGTGGCTATATAGACGGCGCGAAGGACAGGGTAGAGGAGTTGGAGAAGTTGAAACAGTACTAACTGTGTGGTTATAGGATTGCCTTATTTGTGTTGATAAAAAGTCAAATAATTATTGACTAATATGAAAATATGTGATATAGTCCATTATCAGAAAGAGGGAGGGGTTGTCTATGGGGAGAATTACCTTTTTTCTCATCGCATTTGTTTTAGCAGCATTTTCTGCTTTCTACGCAGGAGAGGCTTTCGCCGCGAACTTGAGACCTTCTATCGGAACAATTACTCCTTCATCCGGCACCTCACCTCATGGAATAGCGGTAAATTTTACCGCCACTTATTCAGATCCCGACGGCTGGCAAAATATGCGGGAAGTCCGGCTGCTCATTAATGCTTCAGTAAACGGCGCAGATTGTTTTTATGCTTATTACGATGTCGCTACTAATAAATTATATCTGAAGAACAACGCAAATACCGCATGGCTGGGTGGATACGATCCCCAATCTTCAAATACAATAGAGAATTCGTACGCGAAACTTAACTGTGCATCCACAACGGTATCCGGAAGCGGTAATGCTTTAACAGTAAATTGGTCCGTAACATTTAAGCCTGCTTTCAAAGGCGTGAAGAATAGCTATCTTTATGTAAAGGATATTGCTGGTGCTTATAACGGCTGGGTCAAGAAAGGGACCTGGACGATTGCCAACAAAGCTCCTTCTGTAGGAGCTGTTACCCCTTCTTCTGGAACATCATATTCCGACCAGGCCATTAACTTTACCGCTACTTATTCCGATCCCGACGGATGGCAAAATATACAGCTTGTTCGTTTCCTCATCAATACTTCCACAAGCGGAACAAGATGCCTTTATGTGTATTACGATCTCGCGAGCAATAAGCTCTACATCAGAAACGATGGAAATACCGCATGGCTGGGTGGATATGCTCCTCAATCTTCAAACATAATAGAAAGCTCCTATGTGAAACTTAACTGTGCTTCCACAACGGTATCCGGAAGCGATAATATCTTAACAATAAATTGGTCCGTAACATTTAAGCCTACTTTCAAAGGCGTGAAGAATGTCTATCTTTATGTAAAGGATATTGCTGGTGCTTATAACGGCTGGGTCAAGAAAGGCACGACGATAATCGCTGCGCTGCCATTGCCGCGAATAGCGACAACCGGCTTAGGTGATGCTATAGCTGGGGAGGATTATTTAGCTAGTTTGAATGCTACGGATGGAACGCCGCCATATGCATGGTCCATAGAAAGCGGCAACCTACCGAATGGTTTAAGTCTTAGCAGCGCAGGGACTATATCGGGAACTCCCGTACAGGCAGCATCCTTTAACTTTGTTATCAAAGTCACGGATTTAAACCAGGCGACAGACACTCAAGCCCTATCTATAAATGTCCTGCCTACATTTCCGCTTATAACGGATGAAGAGCTTCTGGACCAGACAGAGGCAAAAGCCGCAATGTATTTTTATAACGAGATTTTATCTAACGGATTTGTAAAAGATACCGATTATAAGGACTTTTCGAGTATCGCGGCCACCGGTTTTGGGCTTGCATCTCTATGCGTTATGGCAGAGCGGTACCAGACTTCACCCAACTGGGTCATAACTCCGGAGCAGGCGAGAGCGCGTGTAAACCAAATATTGGACAATTGTGTACGTTATCAGTCATATCAAGCTTTATCAGGGAATGGTTATGGTGTAGCAGGATTTCTATACCATTTCATAAAAGCGGATGGTACCCGCCAGGGCACATGTGAAGTCTCCACTATTGACATGGCGCTTTTTTTATCAGGCGCTATCGCTGCGGGTGAATATTTTGGCGGCGAAGTAAAGACAAAAGCCGATCAGATCTATAATAGTATGAATTGGGCGTATTTTTTAAACACAGCTAAGCGCCAATTTTCGCATGGATGGTTTCCGGATAGCGGTATAATGCCTGCTACCTGGGACAGGCCCACAGATGAGGCCATACTTGTTTCGCTCTTAGCTATAAGTGCCAATCTTAACAATTCAGATATGCTCATGACTATGTATAGTTGGCCAAGGGCGGTTGGGGAGTATGGTGGATATAGCGTTGTGAATTCTTATTTCGGCTCTTTGTTTACATATGTATTTGCCCATTGCTTCTTCGATTTTGAAAAGTTAGGCACGGATAACCCCTCTTATGCCGGCTCAACAAATGTACCTGTTAACTGGTGGATGAATTCCGTTAATGCTGCCTATGCCAATAGGCAGTTCTGCATAGACAATGCTATCAACTACGATTCCTATGACGAAAATAGCTGGGGCATCACAATCTGTGAATATCCATCCGGTCAATACAGTGATTTTTTGGGTGCCGCCCCATGTGAAAGCAACTCCGCTACTCCTTATCATAACGGCACTATAGCACCATACGGCGCTATAAGCTCCATGCCGCTTATGAGAATATCTCCTGATGAAACTCCTGATATGAATTCGGCGTTCAAGACGTTAAGGTATTATTACCAGACTTACTATCACCATCTTTGGGGTGAATACGGCCCGAAAGACTCTTTCAACCACAATAGGGAATTTAGTAACGCGTATTTAGGTATAGACGTAGGGCCGGAAGTCCTGATGATCGAAAATTACCGTTCAGGTCTTATATGGAATAATTTTATGAAGAATGGGAAGATCCAAGCGGCAACGGCCAAGGTTTTTACCGGGAACTTGCTCGATCCTACAACTATGTATGTTGATGCATCTAACCTTAGTGATCCAGAGCAGGACGGATCAGTTATTCATCCATTCAATACAATTCAGAAGGCGATTGACAATAACAATCGAGGTTGCGTTATTGAAATAGCACCTGGAAGATATGTCGAGGGTGTTAAAATTATTTCAAAATCTAATATAACCTTAAAAGGTGTTATCGGAGATCGCGACGATCAATTTAATACCACTGTAAATAGCGTTGTCGAATACGAATCAAATCATGTGATAGATATAGAAGGCTCTATTAATATAGCGATTGATAGCCTTGTGATTAAACCAACTCATAATTCCTACGACCATACATTTGGAGGGGGAGGGGTATACAATTTTGACTCAGATTACACGACAATTATGAATAGCATTATAACTGGCACGAGAGCTGAAAGCGGATATGGGATATCTTGTTACAGGAGCGTAAAAATGTTGATAACTAACAACCTGATCACCAATAACAGCAATAATTATGGCGGAGGTATATATATTTACAATGATTTTACAAACAATGACATCAATGCAAATGAGCGTGCCGCAGAGATAACCAACAATGATATAATCAATAATGTTGCATGGGGCACAGGGGCCGGTATTTCTGTGACTGGCTATGAAGTAAGCGGTTATGCAAGAACCAAGATTTTAATCCGTAATAATCGCGTTTACAACAATAGTTCTGATCGCTATGCAGGCGTATATCTGAAATATTCGGAAGGAGAGGTGCAGAATAACACAATAGTAGGCAATTGTGCTGATTGGCTATCAGGAGGCGGCGTGTCCTGTCTCTCGTCCATCATCTTGGTCTCTAACAATATAATACACAGGAATACCGAATCCCTGCAAGGCGGGGCCGGTATATACATTTATGGCGGTGCAGTTACTGCCGCTAACAATGTGGTAACAGAAAACAATGGAATTGGAATAGGTTGCGCAGGTAACTTTACCGCGGTGTTAATGTACAACAACCTGTATGGTAATAGCAATGACTATTCTGGCTCTGTTCCTGGAACAGGGTCTATTTCAGCATCATCTCTATTTGTTGCTTCAGATACAGACGGAGATCCATCTAATGATGATTACCATTTACAACCAGGCTCGCCGTGTATCAACGCAGGCGACCCTGCTATTGCATACAACGACAAAGACGGCACTCGAAATGACATGGGTGTTTACGGTGGGCCTAATAGTATGTGATAGTCTAACCCTGTAGTTTCTAACCTGGTTAGAAGTGTCAAGTTAGTAATCTCCGACGGGACAAGAGACAGCATCAGCGCTGATTAAATTCGGACAATTTTAGGGCCATTGTGCTTGTTTTCTCGTGCTGTTAAATAACAAAAAAGTTTGTTTTAATTCGTTGAATATAGTATGTCATATGGTATTATTTAAGTAGGTAAAGAAAGTTTAAAATTTTCAAAAAACGGTTTAAGTAAATTTATCTTCAGGAAGGGAGGTGAAAAAAATGAAGACAGAAACACTAAAAAGTAAATTCAAAAAGGAGGATATTACAATGAGGAAATTGACTTTAATTTCAGTGGCTCTTGTTGTAGTGGTGTGCTTTGCCATCACTGCTCAAGCTGCTACAACAGACAAGACTGTGTCTGTAACCGCGAGTGCCAGTATCACTGGTGCTACGTCACTGACTAAGGATGCGTCAGCGTTTACGTATGGGACGACTAATGCGGACGCGTTTCCTACAGTTCCGGCCAGTAAGAGAGTTGTGCTCACCTATTCAAGTAACTATAACCCGTGGAAGATAGACATCTACACCAACAACACGCAGATACCTACCAAGGCTTCTAACCCAACAAATGGTTCTTATGCAAAGGGCGGTTTGGTAGCCGGTTCTGTTGCGCCGTATAATACGGTTCCGCTAAAGTGGGTTGCGAAGGATCCCGTTTCTGCGGCTCCAGTAGCGTCGGCGATCAATTTTCAAACCTCATACAACTTTGTTAAGGATATAAGGGATGAAGATGATCCTGCAACGAACGTGGATAATCCGCTCACTCCTGCTATCGATGAAATTTCTAACGAGTCATGGGACACACCGATAGTGGTAGGGGGTAACACCTACAATGGAGCTTTCACAAATGGATACCCTAACGTGGCGTTTGGTCCTGTAGTAGGTGGCGGTGGTGTGTGTGTAGATCCGACAAATACAGCTTCAGGCCCGAATCAGTATAGGGGCGATCCTATAAATGGCACTATCGCGGTATATGTCGCCGGTCTGTTTACAACAGGCGGGGTGACTCCTGCGGCACCGGCGTCGGCCGGATCTTACAGCGGCACGATCTACTTCGACCTGTATCACCCATAGTAGCCGTATTTTTTGTTTGCAGTACGATTGTTAACGAGCGAGCCCTGTTAGAACCTTTGGTTCTGACGGGGCAGAACAAAAGTAGATAAGAGAGGATAATAGTGCCTGGGATGCGTATTACAAGAATATTGGCCATTATGCTGCTTACAATGTCATGTCTGTTCTTAAGCCACAGTTCGTGCTATGCGGCTCTTGTAGTTGATCCGGAAAGCATCGAGCTTGTGGCTAGTCCCGACACCGCTACGAACGGCGTTTATAATGTTATAAACGAAGGTGGCGAGTCAGTGCACGTGTTGGTACAGCCTGAAGAATGGCCCAGATCAGCAACGCCAAAGAACGATATATCTGTTGATAAATGGCTGACTGTAACTCCGATGGAATTTGATATAGTCCCGCAGGAACGGAAAAAGGTGCAGTTCGCGATAAATCCCCCCACTAACCACGGGGGAGAATTATCGGCGATGATATTTTTCGCCACGACCTCTCCCAAAGGCATGATGAACATAACCACCAGGAATGGCGTCTCTCTTTACGCGGCCTTCGCCGATACAATGCGCCTGGAATGTTCGATATCAGATGTTCGCATAGATAGGTTTGAGCAGAAGACAAATAGCGGCATAGTTGACAGGGGTATCGTTTTCACCATAAATGTTGAGAACAATAGCAATGTTCATATCAGGCCTACCGGCTCTATCGTGATAACGGGAGAAGACGGCAGTAAGCATGATCTGAATATCGAAAGAGGATTTCCGGCTTATGCCGGTGGAAAAGAAAGCTATCAGGTTTTGTGGGATAAAAAGGACATAACGCAGGGAAAATACGAAGCTATGATAACGCTTGATTATGGAAAGTTATATAAGCTGGACAAAAAAATAGAAAAGAAGATGAGTTTCATCGTTAAAAAAGATGGAACGGTCTCTTTTTAAATGTGTGCTACACAGTAGGCTTAAGGGGATGATTAATTGCGTAACCTGAGGATCGCACTTCTGGTAATAGGAACCATAGCCAGCCTTATCTCATTCAAAGATAAGGGGGTGGTGAACCTTGCGCATGACGCTAAGCCGATAGTTGCCGAAGCATATCACTCGCTTCAAAGTATGTTGCCGCCGCCGGTGGCCGCAGGTCTTTCAGCCTTATCGCGGCAAGTTATGAAAAGTCAAATCCCATCTTCAAGCAGCATTCCATCTCCGGTAGAGCTTATTGCAAATGATACCCTTGCGGATGATAATATCCAAGATATTGTAGCAGGTGCACCTGCTGACATTAAGTTGCAAAATACTGCCACCCCCGTGACCGATAACCAACAGCCCGCACCTGCCCCTGTTGAAACTATAGTTTATGGTATGACAGGTACTGTTCTGCCTGAAGATTCTACCGGCAATACTAATACCAACGCAATAACAGACAACAATAATAGTATAGAGACCTTGACGGCGCAATCCAGCCCGAGCCCGAGTAATATATTTATAGCAAGCATAACTCCTAATAGTGGCATTGCCGGAACAAGCGTTATAATTCAAGGAGCGGGTTTCGACAGTAATTTATCAAACAATGTGGTTAAGTTTGGAAACGTTAGTTCCTCCTCCGCAACTTATGTATCTAAAAATCAGCTTCGAGCAACAATTCCACAGGGTCTTTCCGCAGGCTTTACAAATTTATCGGTAAGCGTAAACGGCACACCAAGCAATTTATTTCTTTTCGACATACTTAAAAATACGAGTGGTAATATATTTGCAGATGACACCCAAAACATATTACCGGCAGGCCTTGCTATAACGGATTTACCCGTTGTAAGGACAGCCGATGTAGACAATGATAACGATCTGGATTTATTTATGATTGATACCTTCTTGAGTTCGGTTTATGTTTTAATAAATGACGGTAACGGCAACTTTACTAATGAAACATCTTCCACGTTGCCCGCGATAGCCGACCCGTCATCTATTACCGATGCGGTCTTCGGGGACACGAATCAAGACGGCCATCAGGATATAGTATTGGCTTATTCAAGCGGCCAGTCTGTCAGAATCCTTTTAAATAGCGGCTTAGGGAGTTTTAGCGATGTTACTGCATTAAATCTACCAGCAGTTTCCGGGAATGCGGTTAGTCTGGATTTAGGCGATGCAAATGGTGATGGCGCGCCCGATATAATAATTGCCAACAAAAATACCAGAGATATCCTGCTTATAAACAATTCAGGCGGCGTGTTCTCAAAAGATGCCGGTTTTAATCTGCCGGGCGTAATAGATGGTAGTTCCGATATCCGATTTTGTGATTTAAATAGCGATGGCGCAGTTGATATTATTACGGCTAACAATGAGGTGGTAGACACAAGTAGCCTGAGAAATCGTGTGTATGTAAATAATGGACTGGGTCAATTTACTGATAATACAGAGATAATGCTGCCTGGAGATAACGAATATAGCGAAGTTCTTGATTACGGAGATGTCGATGGTGATGGTGATATCGATGTAGTAGTGGCAAACCATGACCAGAACTCAATACTTATAAATGACGGCGCGGGCATATTTACGGATGAAACATCTGCGCGCATACCAACTAACTATTTTGTATCCAAAGATACGAAGTTAGGAGATGTTAACGGAGATGGATATCTTGACATAGTGATGCTGGGCGAAGATAAGATGTCGCTATTGATTAATGACGGACAAGGCTCATTTACGGAAGGCTCCATAAAGCTTCCGGATTATAAAAGCATACCCGCTCTCTTGGGGGGTAAGGATGTGCAGGTCGCCGATATAAACGGCGACGGCGCCCTGGATATAATAGTCGCCGGCAACTCATTGCGTTTTCTCATAAATAGCGCTTCTAACAAAGCGCCTGTCCTGGACAGCATAGGAGACAGAAAGATCGAGTTTGGCAAAAAACTGGAGTTTAATGTAACAGGTTCAGACCCCAACGACGACGCGCTGATATTTTTAGCCGAAAATCTGCCGGACGGAGCCGCTTTCCTATCGAAAATGTTCAGGTGGGTTCCAGCCGCAAATGATATAGGCCAGCATAAAAATGTGCGTTTTATAGCAAGAGAAGATACGCCGGCGGCTTTGGAGGCCTTTGAGGATATAACCATTACCGTAGTGGGCTTGCCTCCCATAATAGATAGCTATATACCGAAAGAGCTTGACCTGAATTTGGGTATCGGCGAAATAGTACAGTTCGGTATAATTGCGTACGATCCGACCGGCGGCGCGCTTACATTCAAGTGGTTCTTGAACAGCGTTCAAGTAAAGTCGGTAAGCGGCTTTAAGTCTTCGCTTATATTCATAGTCCCGAGGATAGGGGAAAATATAATTGAGGCGAGGGTGGAAAACGGCACCGGCAACGATTCTGTTTATTGGGATGTAAGCGTCGGTGTTACGCAAAATAGGCCTCCTCAAATAATAGGTTATGAACCGCAGGAATCCGCCATAAACATAGATCCTAACGCCGGAGGAGCTTTTAATTTCGCGGTCACAGCGAGCGATCCCGATGTGGGCGATTCCATTTCATATACATGGAAATTCGATGACAATGTTCTGTCCAGCGGAGCTGCTTTAAGTTCAAGCGCATTTGCCGGGTCAGCCAGTGTGGGAAATCATGCGCTGCAGGTTTCAGTAAGCGATGGGCATAATGCCGCGGTTACGCGTAGCTGGACGATCAATATTACCGTTATCCCGGCATACACCTTGACCATCAATGCGGTCAATGGCTCGGTAAGCATGAATCCCAACAAGACGACTTATTCCGCCGGTGAAGAGGTTGCGATTACCGCTACGCCGGATACCGGATATACCTTTAACAGCTGGTCAGGCGATGTATCAGGCACGACGAACCCCGCTATTATCACCATGAACGCCAATAAGACGGTCACCGCGAACTTTACCGTGATACCGCCAGTCGCAATCACAGCCTCGGCGCAAGCGGGCGGCTCTATCAGCCCGTCGGGTACAGTAAGTGTCGCCTATGGCACAAACCAGACATTTACAGTTACAGCCGATACAGGATACAGCATCGATCAGGTGCTTGTAGATGGCTTGGCCGTAACCCTCTCAAACGGAACATATACCTTTAATAATGTAACGGCCGCTCACACGATCTCGGCAAGCTTTGTTTCAAGCCTCAGTATCAGTGACCAGATCATACAGAAATCTTTCAACTATTTCTGGAATGAGACCGATAATCCTGAGACAGGATTTACTCGTGACAGACTCGCAGTAAAGAGTGAAGACCGCACCGCCGCTTTTGACGTTCACTACAACAGGGCGAGCCTGGCGGCAACCGGCTTCCAATTGGCAGCCCTATGTGCGGCGGATAATGATCCCAATATTGCCGGCACAGTCACGCATGACCAGTTAGAGGCACGGGCAACTCTGATAATGGACAAATTACTGGATATTCAAGGCAAACAAAATCCTGATGACCAGGCCACATGGGCAAAGTGGGGCAAGGACGGGTTCTTCTATCATTTTGTTGACATAGATACCGGCGAACGTTATTCCGGATCAGAAGTTTCTACCATTGATACGGCGATAGTCGTTGCGGGGGCTATAACAGCGGGGAATCATTTTGGAGGCGACCTTAAAAATAAGGCTATGGATATATATCGCAACGTGAACTGGAAAGCGTTTCTTGACACGAACCCTATAGTCCTGAATCACCACGACGCAGTCAACCCATCATATAATAATATCTATCATGCATGGGATCCGGAGACTGTTGCAAACGGCGGATTTTATGGCCACTGGGATTATACGAACGAAAGTCTCATTCTGTACCTGTTGGCGACCGTTTCGCCCGCAGATAATTACGCTGTTCCGGCAGACGTGTTTTACACAATTCGACGAGAGCTTGGTAATTACGGCCAAAATAGCAATCCTATAGTAAAGTCGTGGGACGGTGCATTGTTCGAATATCAGTACACTCAGGCGTTCTTCAATTTTAAAGATGCCTCAGGCAATCCTCTATATGACGGGCAGGGAGTAAATTGGTGGGATAATTCAGTCGAGGCAACAAGGGCGAATAAGCAGTTTTGCAATTATTTTATTAATAAGTTTGCCGCCCAAGAAGATCTTTGGGGATTAACGGCCGGTTACACAGATGGCCTTAACTATGGCGTTTATGGAGCGCCGCCGGCAGGACTTGCGGTAACCGATCCCGACGGGACCGTATTCCCCGCTGCTGTCGCCGGCTCCTTGCCGTTCTTGCCGGATGAGGTTATGCGCGCGTTAAACAAGATGAAAGAATTGTACGACGATTACAATTACCCAATATGGGGTGATTATGGTTTTGTCAACTCGTTCAAACTTGGCGGCAGTTTAAACGATACCCCGTCGCCAGTATCTATCTTCTATTGCGGCATTGATGTAGGCATTGCGCTTGTGATGGCCGAAAATCAGAAGAGCGGCCTGATATGGGATAATTTCTCTAATTTTGAAATAGCGCCGGGGGTAACGCTGAAATCCAGAATACAGCAGATAGACGGGCTTACTACGGATAAAACACACCATCTATTTGTGGACGATATTTCTGATGTTTCCAGTTTCCATATGGGGAAGATCGATGCTGAGCACACGCAATATCAAGTCAAATTTGATTTGAATACCGTCCAGGACGATCCTTATCTATTGTCCGTGCATTCATTTATGAATAAAGAATTGCCGAGCCACGTTGTGAGTGTAGCGATCAAGGTTAATAACGCCGATCCGTTTAGCGTGGAATTCGCGTACAATAGCGACGGGAAAGATCCTGATCTTATGAAGTATATCCCGATAGATAGCAGCGGTCTGATTGAGGGTGAAAATACTATTACGCTTGAATGGCAGGGTGCGACAGCGAACGCCACATGGCTTGCGTGGAAGAACATTGAAGTATCGACGCCATACGAGAATAATGTGTGGTCATTTGCCAGGAACGAAACAGTTAATCCGAAAGTGTTGTTTGGGAGCGAATACAGGGCTGATGACACGTACTTTGTTGGCGCCGCTATTTCCAGTTTCGAGCAAGCGGTAGATAAGGATGTTGAAAATTTCACGGATATACTATTTTACACGAATACGGCTACCGCTGAATATGCCTCTCTTACATTAAAAGCCCTGGATACGCAGAAAGATGCGAATACAAATATACAGATATTTGTTAATAGCGCGCCCAGGTATGTGTTTAATGGTTCCGTAACACCGGCCAGCCAGATAACTACACCCGGCTTTCAATTGGTTAACGGATGGAACAGGATAACCATTTATCATCCCGGGGTAAGCGGGGCGGCACCCGGTGAGTGGATACGCTGGGACGGCATGAGCTTGACAGCGGCCAATCCCTCAAAATTTAATCCGCCGCAAGGGTTGTCGGCAGCGTCCCTTGGTTCGGATAAGATAAATCTCAGGTGGCAGGTTGTTAATGGCATAGATGTCAGGTATAATATTTATCGTAGTCAAGCCAAAGGAGGAGTTTATACGAAGATAAACAGCGCGCCTTTGATTTCGGCACAACATCAGGATGCGGGCCTTGCGAATAACACCGTCTACTATTATACTGTTACGGCATATGCGGATGCCGATCCGTCTACCGAAAGCGATCGTTCAGTGGATGCTTCAAAAACAACGGGTGCTTACGATGTTGATTACAGGGATGGCAGGGATCCGAACTCTTTTGGAGGTGACTCCAGCCCCCAGTTTACATATTTCATAATGTACAGGCACGATTGGACGGATGGTGCGGTAAGAAAAGTTACGCTCAGTCCTCAGGAGTCCGGATGGATAGGGCTTGCCGGTATTAATGTAAGCCAGGCAAACGCCCTGTCAATATGGATATATGGAACCGGTACAGAGAAGATAGAGGTGGGCCTGCAGAATGCCGGTTCCGGACCGTCAACTTTCACGGTGACAGCCAGCGCCGGATGGCAGAATTTGCAGATAAAATTATCCGACTTCAGTGGTATATCGCCGGTAAATCTGGATAAATTATCCATCAAGAATATTTCGTCCGGAGCGGTAACAATATTTTTAGATGACATATCTTTCATAAACGATGCGGCCGGGACAGCCACGCTTGACGTTGCGGCGAAGAACGTCAACGATAATTTACTCTCCACGGGCATGAGTTTTGATAACGATATGATAAATTCGTATGCTCCCGCTAACCAGTATTTGGCCGTTAGCTATAATTCTCCCAGCGCTGTGAACTGGAAGATATGGATATACACGAAAAACGATAACGGCGACCCGCAATATTTGGACGGGCAGTATAACGGCCTGATGAGCTCAGACGGCCGATCCAGAATAGCTCTTATGTGGCGCATATACCCGACGATACAACAAGGCGGCATTACATGCAGGGTGACTTCCGATGTGTACAGTGATGCCAAGATGACATGGAATTATATAAAGGACCGCAATGATTCAGACTGGGCGGCTGCGAACCCTGCCGGTGCCGAATATTCAGTGGCGGCTTTCGGAAGGAAGAATGAATGGGCATATATCGCGCCTGTTCCGCCGGGGTTAGGTGACCGGAATCCGGTTAATAACACTTTTTACGTTTATTTAGGCGGTGAGTTTGGCTCGGCGAATCCGGGCGATTATTCCGCCAGGATATATTTTGACATTACCCATGAATAATATGAGAATGCTATATAAGAAGACCTGTATTATCGGGATTATCTTAGCGACGTCTGCCATATTTCAGCAAAATATTATGCTTGCTGCTACGGATAGGACGGTTTCTGTCGTGGGCACTGCCACGAAATCTGCGACACCCGGTCCGTTGCTCGATGACTTTAGATACGCGGCGCCCCTAAACCTATGGAGTGTTGGCACCGGCACGTTCAGCAGCTCATTATTAGTTCCGCCACCAGCAAACGCGATTTGCACGGCGTCTTATATTAATGATTCAAATGCATATTCTGGCTATTCCATGAAGCTGGATTATAATGCTACCGCCGCGAATAGTTTCGTCGGCTATTACAGCCGGTTGGCAGCGCAGCCATTAACCGCGTATACTGCCATATCATTCTGGGTAAAAGGCGCGGTTGGCGGCGAATTTTTCAAGATACAGTTTAAAAATACCAGCACGACACCATATTCTTTTGCTGAGGGGACAGATACCTATTACTATAGTAGAAACGAAGCCGCGGTATATATTACGGATTATCTGGACGGCGGCGTAACTACAACCTGGCGAAAGGTAACGATACCTTTTCATAATTTTGCCAATTTGGATGGGTGGAAGTCAATGAAAGAGTTTGTTGTAGTATTTGAAAATTCCCAATCTACAACTAATATAAGCGCAACAAGCGGGACAATCTATATAGACAATATTACTTTTGAAACTACGCCTGTCAGCGCGGTGCGGGTTGATCATTTTGGGGATAAGTTGGGAGTTTGTGCGTTAGGTGGTAATATGGGAACAGGAGCAGGCGACGGCGCATCGGCGAGCCTTAATAAATATAGCCTTTCGAATGCAATTAATGAATATGATCCCGGCGGATATCCTAACGGTTTAAAATTGGAGTACGATGTTACTACCGGGTTTGCATATACATTTCTTATTTTTGGCGGGGCTAGTAACGCAAAGACGACAGTAGAACCAATAAAAGATAAAAGCGGCTGGATAGCGCTACCTCACGATTTCAGCGCTTATACAAAACTAACTCTTAGAGTAAAAGCAAAATCCGGTGCTGAAAATCCGAAACAAATAAAGATAGAATTAGTGGACAATGGAGCAGCCAGGGCTGTCATCATAGACCAGATCAGCGGCACCGACTGGCAGATCTATGAAGTACCCCTTTCCGCCTTTGCCTCTCTCGATAAAACCAGCATAAAACAACTGACCTTTGTTTTTGAAGGCTGGCGCATAAATAGTGCCGGAGGAAGTAAAAGAGGAGTCGTTTTTATAGACTCGGTACAATTTGAGTAATAGTTGGTATGTTTAATTCAAATCCTCGCTCTTAAATCAATCCAAAAATAAATCAACCCGCATTTGAAAATATCCGCATTATAAGGTATTATATTACCAATGGAACACAAAGGCTTTTTAAAGAGCATTATACTCATAGCGCATATTATTGCTATGTTAGCCTGCGCCGGTGTGTCAGCCGCACAGACCCAGCCCATCTTCGATACCACGGATTGGAATATAGAAGAGAGCGATTTTTTCATAATTTATTATCGCCCAACAGCAGATTTAAAGATGTTGTTGAGAAGGCTTAATATAAAAGCACTGCCTTCGGCCCAGACATCGGTATATAGTGAGATTAACCCCCCTAAAGAGATATGCAAGAGACTCGACAGCCTGTTTAATGAGGTAAGGAGCGTGCTTGGCATGTATCCCGTGGTAGAGAAGGTGAAAATAAAAATATTTAAGGATATGGGTGAATTGAGCGAAGTATACCTCATACTGATAGACAGGAAAGAGAATTTCAAGGCTTTCTATGTAAACAAATATAACACAATATATACCTCTGAAGACAGTATGACAGATTCGGTCATGGTCCATGAAATGGCCCATGTTGTCATCGATCATTATTTTTCAGCAATTCCGCCGGATATAGTCAGCGAGATGATAGCGTCTTATGTAGATGCGCATTTCACAAAGTAGAGGATTACTGTTGACTATAATCAGGGCGGAGTATAATCTATATTATGTAAGTTATGGAGGGTTTTAATGGCGTTGCAGTCTGATCTGATAGGGCAACTTCTGGTAATGAGGGGTCTCATAAATATGGAGAGCCTGGAGAGGGCCCTTCTTGAACAGGAGAAGCACAAGGAGCTGTTAGGCGAGACATTGATAAAATTGGGGCTCATAACGAGCGAACAATTTTATACCGCATTGGCAGGACAACTGGGTGTAGAATATATAAAGTTGAAAGACGTGACAATAGACCCTGCCGTAATTAATGAAATACCCGCAAAGTTCGCGTGTTATTACGAGCTTATGCCAATAAAAGTAGAAGGCGATATGATAACTGTCGCAATGTCCAATCCGCTCGATATACATACTATAGACGACATAAAACTCCTGCTTAAAAAAGATATAAAGACGGTGCTTTCCGGTAGGGTTGATATCCTGGATGCTATAAAAAGGTATTATGGTGTGGGCGCTGAAACAATAGAGAAGATGGCGCCTGACGCGGATCAGGAAAAACTTGTAAGCATTCAATACCAGGAAACCCAGGATCTAATAGAATCCGTCGAAGACGCCTCAATAATAAAATTTGTGAATCAGGTGCTTTTAGAAGCTTACAGAGACAGGGCAACTGATGTTCATATAGAGCCTTATGAGGACGAGCTTATGGTAAGATACAGGATAGATGGCGTTCTTCATGAGACAAAGGTTCCCCCCGCAATAAAGAGTTTTCAGTCGTCCATCATTTCTCGTATAAAAATAATGGCAAATCTTAATATTGCGGAAAGAAGGTTACCCCAGGATGGCCGTATAAGCATAAAGATAGGCAGTGACAAGATAGACTTGAGAGTGTCTATACTTCCTACGCCATATGGTGAAAGTGTCATGATAAGGATACTCTCTTCCAACGTACTCTTCGGCCTTGAAAATCTCGGATTTTTAAAACCCGATCTGGAGATAATGGAAAAGATGATAAAGAAGCCTCACGGCATCATATTTGTCACCGGCCCGACAGGCAGCGGCAAGACAACGACCCTTTACGCCTCCTTAAGTAAAATAAACGACAGAGACAAGAAGATAATAACTATAGAGGATCCTATAGAATATCGCCTTAAAGGTATAATGCAGATGCAGATTCAACCCAAGATTGGCTTTACTTTTGCGAATGCTTTGAGGTCGATGCTCAGGCATGATCCCGATGTAATGATGGTGGGCGAGGTAAGAGACTATGAAACCGCGGAAATAACTATAAGGGTCGCGCTGACGGGGCATCTCGTGTTTTCTACCATACATACGAATGACGCGGCAGGCGGCGTTACAAGGCTTATTGATATGGGCATAGAGCCGTTTTTGGTGGCATCGGCAGTCGAATGTTTTGTCGCGCAACGTTTGGTTAGGGTTATATGCAATAGTTGCAAAAAAGAATTAAAACCTGATAAGGAAATACTGAAAGAACTCGGTATTAATAATCCAAGCTTATCGAAGGTAAAACTATACGAGGGGAAAGGCTGTGAATCATGCAGATTTACCGGATACAAGGGCAGGACAGCCATTTATGAAATAATGGTTATGAGCGAGCCTATGCGGGAGCTCGTTTTAAAAAGAGCTTCTTCGGATCAGATCAAGAAGAAGGCAGTCGCTTTAGGCATGAGGACGCTGCGTCAAGACGGATGGGAGAAGATAGCTGTGGGCATCACGACTCCGAGTGAGGTTATCAGAGTAACACAGGAAGGATCTTCGGAAGAATAGCTCATGCCCAAATTTATATACGAAGCTAAAACAGGCCCTAATGATGTAATAAAAGGGGGCTTGGTTGCCGAATCAAAAAATGCCGCAGTTCAAAAGATAAGCCAGCTCGGATATTTTCTGCTGTCACTGGAAGAGGAGTCGGGCATATCGAACACATCGGTGAATAACAGGGCTTCTTTCCACGGAAGAATAAATCTTAAAGATATAACTGATTTCACAAGACAATTGTCGGATCTATTGGAGGCGGGCATAAATATAGCAAAGGCCCTGGATATATTACAGTCACAGACCGTTAACAAGAGATTGAAGAAAGTCATATCAGATGTAAAGGATTTTTGCGTTAGTGGTAATCCTTTGTCCGATGCTTTATCCAGGCATCCGAAAGTATTTCCGAATCTATATGTAAGCATGGTCAGATCCGGGGAGACCGGCGGCATGCTCGAGGGTATATTAAGAAGGCTGTCGGATTTTAATGAAAAACAGCTTGAGATCCAAACAAAGGTGAAGACAGCCCTTGCTTATCCAATATTAATGGCCGTGGTAGGCTTTGCCACGGTAGCGGTGCTGATAACTTTTGTCATACCCAAGATGGTTGTTATGTTCGCCGATTTTGGGCAGGCACTGCCGATTCCGACCCAAATATTATTATTCATCAGCACCGTTGTTAGAAAATACTGGTTAGTGCTTATAGGGCTATGCGCCGCGATCGTAATTATAATTCGTAAAATGTACCGTACATCCGAAGGAAGGCGCGCGATAGACCGGTTTAAATTGGACTTTCCTTTGACCGGTCAGTTAATAAGAAAAGTGGAAATAGCAAGATTTGCAAGGACGCTCTCTACGCTCCTGGAAAACGGTGTGCCGATACTCGAGGCCATGAATATTACCCTGGAGACATTGAGTAACACTATTATAAAAGAAGATATAGAAAAGGCGTATCTTTCAGTTAGGGAGGGGGCAAGCCTTGCCAGTAGCCTTAACTTGGGTAAGATAATGCCTGCCTCCGTTATTAACATGATAGCTGTAGGTGAAGAAGGCGGCCATATGGAAAAGTCGCTTTTGAAGATAGCGCAGGGCTATGAGAGGGAATCCGATGAGGCGATAAAGATAATGATGTCTTTGTTGGAGCCAGTTATGATACTGACACTCGGCGGCATAGTCGGCTTTATCGTCGTAGCTATGCTTTTGCCGATATTTGAAATGAATTTTCTTGTAAGATAACGTACTTAATTTTGGAGGATTGCCATGATATCTAACAAAAAAGGTTTTACGCTGGTTGAATTAATGCTCGTGGTTATAATAATAGGTGTTTTGGTCGCCATGGTGGCTCCAAGGCTCGCCGGAAGATCCGAACAGGCTAAGATAGCGGCGGCCCGCGCCGACATTAACGCAAATCTGGCATCAGCGCTTGATCTTTATGAAATCGATAACGGCGTTTATCCGGAAAAACTGGAAGATCTTACAGTTAAGCCGGCCAGCGCGCCCAATTGGAAAGGGCCATACCTGAAAAAGAAGCCCATAGATCCATGGGGCAATCCTTATGTCTATAAATATCCCGGCACGCACGGTGATTATGACTTAAGTTCTCTTGGAAGATCCGGCACGGAGGGCCAAGAAGGAGCGGTGAATAGCTGGGACGAAGAGAAGGAGAAATGATATTCCGCCTGCATCGGAGTTCCGGATTAACATTGATAGAATTAACATTAGTGACGCTCTTGTTATTAGTTATAGTGGGCCTCTCCGTCCCGATATTTAAAAAAACCTTTCAGAACTTATCCGCGAAAGACACTTCTTACAATATCTCCAAACTGATAAATTATGCCCAGGAAATGGCTGTTTTGGAGAGAAAAAATTTTAAAATAATTTTTGACTTCTCCAAAGGCAAATATCAGCTTTTCGAATTAATCACACAGGCGAAAGAGCCTTTGTATACAAAGGCTCAATCCAGGTTTGGCAAAATGCTTGGTATTCCACAGGGGTTGACGCTTCGCGGCGACAGGAAGGAAATGATTTTTTATCCTGACGGCCATTGTGATGACATGAAAATATATGTAATGTCGAAGAGAAGTGGTTTTTCTATAATAGTTAAAAGATTCGGCAATAAAGTCGAGATAAAAGAGGTCAATATTGAATAGCAAAAAAGGATTCCTTCTTTTAGAAGTAATCGTAAGCATAGCTATAATTACCGGCGCTCTGGTGTTTGTGACGCGCATCTATACTACGGCAAAATACGCGCTGCAGAGGTCGTCTGTAATGTTCGTATCTTCTTTATTGTTAGAAAGTAAGATATTTGAATTTGAAGAAAAATGTAGCATAGAAAGAGACTTTAAGGACGGTAAAGAATTTACGGATGACAAAGACTATCGCTGGTCTATAAATAGCGTGGGCCTCGAAAACGATCCTGTCCTGAACCAGAAGCTGGGCCTTAATCTTGTGACTATGGAAGTGTTGAGGAATAGAGACCGCCAGGAACGGAAGTCTTATGTTACAAAGTATTATTTAACAACCTATCTCTACGATAAGAAATGAACAGAAGAAAAAATATAGGTTTTACTTTCATAGAACTGATCATAGCGGTAACGATATTTTCCATAATAGCCGTGAGTATATATTCTGTCTTTAGGTCAGGAGTGAGGCTCTGGTACAGGGTAAGCCCGATGATACAGGATAACCAGTCTCTAAGGCTGTTTTTTAATACCATAGCATCCGACCTTAAGAATTCGGTCCAATATCTAAAAAATGGAGAAAATTTTGAAGGTGACCGCAGAAAAATGTCCTTTATGACGTTGGTTGAAGTGTCAGAACAGGGATTTCCTTCCCGTATGGAGTTGGCAAAAGTTATATATAAGCTTGATAGTACCGCGAAATCTGTAAGAAAAGGCATCGCTACCAGGTTGGAAGGTTTTGCAGAAGATTACGCCAAGTTTTCCGACATTTTAAATGATATCGAAGATAAAGATTTCGCGTTTGAGTATTGCTACAAAATGGGGTCCTCGCCTATTGACTACAGCTATGAGTGGAAAAGTGAATGGGACGACAAAGATAAAGAGAGCGGCAGGATCCCGCGCGGAATAAAGATAAAAGTTCGCGACAATAGCAAGGTCGTGTTTATCCCTACGGGCACACTCGGCGGCGAAGATGCGTTTTAATAAAAAAGGCACCATACTAATAACGAGCTTATGGATCCTGACGATACTATCCATTTTGGCCATAGGCATAGGGTTTCGCGTTTCTATTGAAGTACGGTTGAGTAAGTATAATATGGACAGGTTAAAAGGTGTACATATTGCAAAGTCCGGCATTTTCAAATCACAGGAGCTTTTATCCAGGGATAACAGTCCATATGATTCCATACGTCAATGCGGTTTTGTTCTGCCGGCAGAATGTGAAGTGCAGGATGTATTTACCGAAAAATTGGGTGACGGCACATTTATTGTAAGTTACGATGAAGAGGGAAGAAATTATTACGGGATGATGGACGAGGATAGGAAGATTAATATAAATAAAGCATCACTGGCTGTCTTGCGAAATCTCCTGGTGAATGAAGAAGTCGCGTTATCCATAATAAATTGGCGAAGTCCGGGCAGTGGTCTGGATGACAATTACTACAAATCACTCACTTCGCCCTATGAGTGTAAGCATGCCGAGTTTTGCGCAATAGAGGAGCTGTTGCTTGTAAAGGGCGTTACGCCTGAGTTATTTAGCGCGGTTAAAGATTATGTCACTGTGTATGGCGAGGGGAAGGTCAATATAAATACTGCAACCAGGCGGGTATTGCTCGCTTTCGGATTAAATGAAACAGCGGTTCAGGGCATAATAGATTACAGGAATGGCATAGATAATATGGCTGGCACGAAAGATGATTTAGCATTTTATAGCATACCCAGGCAGGGAGAATTTCAGTATCTTAGTAATGATGATGTGGCCCGGCTGGAAAACTTTACAACGGTATCAAATTATTTTAAAGTTGAGTCGAAAGGCATGATTGACAAGTCAAAGATAAGTGCTAAAATAGCCTGTATAATTAAAAGAGGAGATAAAAAATTAGTATCTTATCGGGAATATTAGAAAACCTAAAAAGTTTATTCAGGCCGGACAATCGAGCAGTTTCAATAGAGATCTGTGAAGGTTTTGTTAAAGCTGTAGAAGCTGAAATTTCAAGAGGAGAAAGACGGATAACGAACATAGTGAGCAGCTCTGTATCAGGAAAGGATCCTGAAGCGATAGCCGGCCAGATAAAAGACATGTTTCAATCGATGGTCTCCGCACGTGAACAGGTGCAGTTGAATATACCAAGGCATCTTGTTACCGCTAGATTTCTCAAAATACCCTCTATTAGCGATGAAGAAATAGAAAAGATAATGAAGCTTGAATCTATCAAGCACCTGCCTTACACAGATGAGAGTGTTATATACGGATACAGAATAGTAGAAAAGACCGCGGACGGTTATTCTAAAGTGCTGCTATCTATAGCGCAGGCCCAGGCCGTGAATAATTTTATAAACATTTTAAAAATGGCCGGTACAGAAAATTTAAAACATTTATCCTTGAGTTCAGAGGCGCTTTTTTTATGGTATATGCAGGCAATGGAAGGCAAGGAAAAAGAAACCGCTATGGTAGTCAATCTTGACCGGGACCATATAGACGTAGACGTTATAGAAAAAGACAAGTTAGTATTTACAAGAGGTGTTGCCTTTGATATGAAGGATTCTAAAGCAATTGACAAGATGGCGAGCGAGATAAAGGTGTCCATAACCAGTTATCAGAAAGAATCTTCTAACGTGATTGGAAGAGTTATATTAACGGGCCAGAAGAATGAATGCGAAGTATTAAAGGCCCTGCTTGTCAAAGAAGTAAAAGTGCCGGTTGAAATTATAAGTCAGACGGAAAATGTGCCTCTTGGCGAAGATGTGGAAATAGGAAGTGAAAATGTTTCTTTTGCGGAGTCATTCGGGCTATTACTGCGGCCGGAAGATATCAAGATAAACCTTATACCTAAGGAAGTTCACGAAGAAACGCGCTTTGTGTTGTCGAAGAATAATTTTATAACGGCTATCTTCCTTTCACTGCTTTTATGCGCGATCATTTTCGGTATTACTGTAAAGAAACTGCACGATAAGCATATTTATCTGTCGGTGATGAATACGGAATTAAAGAAGATTGAGCCAGATGTTGTTTTCGCGAAAAAAATGGCGAAGGACATAAAAGTTATACAGGAGATGATGGATAGAAAACCGCTGGCCATAGATGTAATTTCCGAAGTTTATGCTATAACGCCCGGGGGCATATCTTTAAATATAATCGATTTCGAGAGCGGTAAAACACTTACAGTCAGGGGCAATGCGCCGGCCTTGAGTGAAGTGCTGAAATATGTGACTTCTATAGAAGGTTCGCCCTATTTTGAAGGCGTTAAGATAAAATATGCCAATAAGCGAATAGTTGAAAACAGGGAAGCGGTTGATTTTGAAATAGACGCGGTATTGTCTAAATTAAAGTAGGTATTCGGTATGATGTTTATAAATAATTTAAATAAAAGAGAAAAGACCCTTGCGATTGTAGCCGTTTCGGTAGTTTCTATATCTATCGTGTACGCTCTTCTGATAGTGCCGCTATTCGCAAAGTGGATAGACCTGAATAATCAGATTAGGTCAAAAGTGAATATGTTAGAGTCAGGGTTCAAGATGCTCGCAAATCAAAAACAGCTTAATGAGGAATATGCTAAGGTGTCAAAATATGCCAAACACATGAAGAGTGATGAGCAGGCGGTTGCGGATACACTTGCCTATATTGAAACTCTTTCAAGGAATGACGCATGTCTTATAGTAAATATAAAACCTGTCGGCACAACGAAAGCGGACCACTACAAAGAGATATTGATAGATATTTCCGCGGAGGCAAATATGAGTCAATTCTCCAAATTTTTATATGATATAGAAAATCCAAGAGATACGTTGATAAGCGTAAAGAGGTTTGCTTTAAGCCCTAAATCAGGACAAGCCGATATTCTAAAAGGCACCTTCCTTATAAGCAAAATATTGTTAGATTAGCCAGCCTTATTCTTAAACCAGATAATATACTTAACCAATTGACAAACAAGCATGTTATGATATACTCTCTATATAGAGAGTTGTGTATAGCTCTCTACCCAGAGAGTTAATATGGAAAAGAAAGATATTTATCTAATAAAGGACCTCGCAAGGCTTGCAGGTATATCCATCTATACCATAAAATACTATATCAAATTAGGGCTTATAAAAGAGATGGGCAGGAGCCCGGAAACCCGCTTTAGGTATTTTGATGATTTGACAGTAGGAGATCTGAAGAAGATAATAGCCTACAAAAGAGAAAAAATGTCTTTAAGCAGTATCTTGGATATCTTAAAAGAAAAGAAGGCGAGATGAGTTATTACGAAGTTCTCGGTTTAAATAAAGAACCTTTTTCTACCAGCCCTGATCCCGTATTTTTTTATCGTTCATCATCCCACAATGCCGCATTGCAGAGATTGGAGATACTAGTTCGTCTTAAAAGAGGCCTGGGCCTTATACTGGGAGATGTTGGCGTAGGAAAAACAACGATGTCCCGAGCGCTCTTACAGAATTTTGCCAATGAGCAGGATTATATATTTCACATAATCCTGGACCCTTCTTACAAATCAGAGTTCCAATTTTTATCGAGCCTCGCAAAGATGTTTGGTATAAAACCTAATTCGCGTTCCACGCTTGATTACAGAGAAGAGATCGAAAGGTATCTTTTTAAAAAAGGTGTGGATGAGCATAAGACCGTTGTTTTGTTGATAGATGAGGGACAAAAGTTGTCTACGCCGTTTCTTGAAATATTGAGGACGGTCTTAAACTATGAAACAAATGAATATAAGCTTTTGCAGCTGGTCATAGTAGCACAGATGGAACTCTTGCCCAGGATAAAAAAAATAAAGAATTTTTATGACAGAATAGGCTTGAAGTACATAATAAATGCCTTAGATGAAGAAGAGACGAAAAAGATGATATTCTTCAGGTTGAAGCAGGCGGGCCTCGAGGATCCAGAAAGATTATTCACCGACGGCTCTCTCAAATTAATATTCGGATATAGCCAGGGATATCCCAGAAAGACGGCTATGGTATGCCATGATGCGCTTGAATTTCTCGTGATGAATGGCAAGGGCGTGGTGGATGAATCGGTTGTTAATGAAGTTATAAAAAAGGTGTCTATTTAGATGCAGCGAGATATATCTCCGGAAGAAAAATTATTATCAATAATAAAGGGTAATCACGATAAGGTTCCCGCTGAAAAAGGCACAGGCAAGCCTGATGCAAAGGACATGGGGATCAAGCCCGTTAGCCCCAGTGGTAAGATAGATGATTATGTGTCGATTATTCTTAAGAGTAGTTTTTTTAAAAACAATATATTTGATCCTGGCATTCTGAAGGTATTTAACAGGTGCATGGCAATAATCCTGGTTATTGCTGTTCTATATTTTATCGGGGATATATTTTTTGTGCGCGCATCCGGCAAGGCCAATTCTATAATAGCGGGCTTTTCCAGCAGCGTGATGCCGGCGCAGCTCGCACCGAAAACCGCGAAGATTGAAGCAAGGAATTATTCTTATTATTCAAATAAAGTTGCCGGAAAGAAGATATTTGGGGCAGGCACTTATGTCGCTGCTGAATTTCAGTCAGGGGCCCAGTCAGCAGGTGAGCAGTCGGAAAGCAATATAGGGCTTGTTGGAATAATACCGGGGGCCAGGGCCCAGGCCATAATAGAAGATAGAAAAGCCCAGAAGACGTATTATCTTATGAAAGGGCAGTCAGTTAACGATATCAGCGTAGAAGATATAGATAGGGATAAAGTTACGATTGAGTATAAAGGGAAGAGAATGAGCCTTTTCCTGTAGGAGGTGTTGTATGAAAAAACAAATTATAGCCGCATTTACCCTGGTTTTATTTTTAAGTATGGCTTGCGACCCAATATTGCAGATGATTGCCGAAGCTCAGGATTCTGCCATGCCACCCACATCCGAGCTTGCTGGTATTCAATCAGATCAGGAATCGGGCAAAGTATCTTTGGATCTTAAAGGCATGGATATAGTCGAAGTTATAAAGATGCTTGCCACCAAGGGAAACCTTAATGTTGTGCTTGGCACCGATGTGAAGGGGAAAGTGACCATATTTTTAAAAAGTGTCAATCTTATGGACGCGCTCGACATTATTCTTATCGCGAACAATCTGGCATATGACAGGCGTGGCGACATAATATACATAATGAGCCAGAGGGATTATGAAAGAATGTATGGCGAAAAATATGCCGAGAAGAAAGAGGCCATGATATTCCGGCTTAAATATGCCAAGGCTGCAGATATCGGTAAGGCATTGAACCAGATAAAGACAAAGGTAGGAAAAATTATCATCGATGAAGGGTCAAATACAATCGTTGCTATGGACAATCCCTCCGCAATCGTGCGGATGAATGAAACAATTCAGAGTATAGATACTCCAACCGTCACCAAGATATTTGAGCTTAGGTACGCCAAGGCCACGGATATGAAAGATAAGGTCGTAGAAAGCCTTACAAAAGGTATGGGTACTATTCAGATAGATGAGAGGACAAACAAGATAGCCATTACCGATCTTGAGAAAAAGCTCCAGGACATAGAGAAGATGATCGTAGCGTTCGATGATAAATCACAGCAGGTGCTTATCGAGGCTAAAATACTGCAGATTACGCTGAGCGACCAGCTGAAGCTTGGTGTCGACTGGACCAGCGTTATAAAACAGTTGCAGAAGGAGATAAATTTAAAAAGCGCATTTCAGCTGGCTGCCTTTAATGCATTCGGGCCTCCGGGCGCGGAAATGCTTATAGGAAGCTTGGGAGACTCCGGCGATGTAAACATAATGATACAGGTATTGAAGACTATAGGAGATACCAATCTTCTTTCAAGTCCGCGGATAACCGCCCTGAATAATCAGGAAGCAAAGATATTGATAGGCACTTCCCAGCCCTATGCGACAAATACGGTGACGCAGACTACGGGGACTGCCACAACAGGCACCAATATAAGTTTTCTTGATATTGGTGTGAAATTATACGTAACCCCCACGATAAATAAAGATGGTTTTATAACCATGAAGATAAGGCCTGAGGTAAGCTCAACAAACAGTAATTACACATATGGTACGCCCGCTACAACTATACCGGTAGTCCAGACTACTCAGGCTGAGACGAGTGTCAGTATCAAGGACGGTGCTACGATAATCATAGGGGGCTTAATAAAAGATCAGAGGACCGAAACGGTAAATAAAATCCCAATATTAGGCGATCTGCCGATTATTAAATATGCTTTCAGTAATACGGATGTCAAGGTGGAAAAACAGGAACTCGTTATATTTTTAACCCCTCATATAATAAGTGGTGAATCGGATTATATGGACCCGCCAAAAACACCGCCTATAGACGAAGGTAGATTTACTGTACCGGAAAAACCGGCTTTTGAAAGAAGGGATGAAGTTTCCATGAAGCCCGGCATGTTCAAAGGCGCAAAAAAATACCAAAGCGAAGAAGATTCCTCTATGGGTCCGGTAAAAAAATCCACTATGGAGACGGTAAGCATAGCGTCAACGTCACAGGAATATTATTATTCTGTCAAAAACAAAATAATAGAGCATATATCTTTACCTAAAGACGCAAAATATTCTCAGATCAAAGGCAAGGTCAAATTATCGTTTTTCCTGACGCCTGCGGGTAAAGTTACAAGGGGTCCGGATATACTTGAGTCGTCAAATCATGAATTGGACGATATAGCGCTTAGGGCCGTAAAGAGGGCCGGTTCATTTTCGGTCTTTCCGGAAGATATGGGTAGAGGAGAAAAACGTTTTGTTATGGATATAGCCTTTGAATAATATTTTAATAAAGCCGTCACAAAAGGGGGCCGTTGATGAATAAAGACGACAGAACTTTTTTAATCGTGTCATTTATGGTCATCATATTATTACTATTCGCCGTGGGCTCTCTCTATATGATGAAAGAAAATGAGAAAGAGAAGAGAGTGGGCCTGCAAAGGCAGGTGGACGCGCTTGTGATTGAAAAGCAGAACTTAGAGTTGAGGCTAAAAGAGTCAGAAGTCAGCAATGCGCAGGCCTCGTCCACCATTAAATTTCAGGAAGAAAGGATAAGTTTCCTGTCCAGGGAGCTTGAGGATGAGAAATCGTCCAGCGGGAAAAATATTGTTAAGATTCAAGAAAAAGAGTTTGAAATACAGAATCTCAAGGCCAGAATAGAAGATATCAAATCGGAAAAACAGGAAACTCAAAGAAATTCGGAAAAACTTAACGAAGAGTATCTGAATATTAAGTTTCAGATGGAAAATCTGATTAAGACGAAAGAAGAGTTAGAGAAAAGGGCAAAAGAACTTGTTGATAAAGAAGGTGTTTCTCTCGGCACTGTAGTGATCAAGAGGCCAAATAATTAAAAATCAGAAAGCGTGGCAGTGATATGAAGATAAAAAATATATGGCTTACAGCGGTTTTTATATGCTTATTGCCGGTATTATCCCAATGTGATGAAGGGGGGTATAATAAAATAGGAGATGTTTCTGTTCCTGATAGTATGGAGGTTATTAAGGAGGGAGATGTGAATGTCTTGGTACCTAAAGGGGGACAGTTAAAGCAGGAAAGCAGCTTCCTGGTAAAAGAGGTACCGGATGAGTACGCCTCGCGTAAATTTATAGCGATGGAAGGCTATTTTAATGAGATCCGAATGGAGCTTGAAGCGCAGGGGAAAGAACTAAAAGAATTAAGAGAAATCGTAGATAGGATTGCGCAAGAAAAAATAGCCAAGTGACCCCACCAGAAATATCTTTCTATTCTAACCTGGTTAGATTTGCCAGGTTAAAAGGGAAAATATACGAATAAGTTTTTTGTCGTTCCTCATCGGTTACACCTAAGTTGATATATACTTCAGATTTATCTATCAAGTCATTTTTTTCTCCAGATAGGTAAGTACGTGCTCCTGAATAATTCCAGTCAGTCGAGTTTTTGCATAGACCTGCTCTTACAGGGTTTAAATCTATATAACGCATTACTGCAAGCAATTGAGTGTCATTTTTTACCAATTCTCCATAAAAGCGATCTTCCCAAAAATGTCCCTTTCTTTCATAATGCTCATTATGCCATCGCGCATACCATCTATTGATGGAGTGCATTATTGCAGAAATATTTTCAGTATCAACAAGTTTAATAAGCAGGTGCGTATGGTTATGCATAATGACATAATCGTAAAGCAAGAAACCATATTTAATTTTGCACTTTTTAAGAATACTAAGATACTTAACAAAAGCATAGTCGTCGGTGATGAGGTTTTGTTTATTATTACATCGCGTTGTGATATGGCATATTGCATTTTTAAAGTTGAACCGCTCACGTTTTCCATGAGTTATCGTTACAGCCATAAGTTACCCCTCCATTCTAACCTGGTTAGACTTGTCAGGTTAGCCCCACAGGTTTCTGTCCAGACTGCGGTAGGAGATGGCTTCGGAGATGTGATGTGCTTCGATGGTATCTTTTTCATCAAGGTCCGCTATTGTCCTGGATACTTTAAGGATTTTATCATAGGCTCTCGCGGAAATACCCAGTTCTAATATAGCCAATTTCAGCAGCTCTTCAGCCTCTTTATCAAGAATGCAGTATTTTTCCAACTCCTTCGATTCCAGGTGGGCGTTAAACAGCACGCCGTCATCCTTGAGGCGTTTTTTCTGAATCGCCTTTGCCATATCTACGCGCTTTCTTATTTCCCCGGAGGGCTCGCCGCGTCTTTTGTTCGTGAGATTTTCATATTTAAGCCTTGGCACCTCCAGGTGTATATCGATTCTATCGAGAAGCGGCCCTGATATTTTTGATAAATAATTCTGGATCTGAAAAGGCGTGCAGTGGCATCCTCTTTTTGGATCGGTAAAGTATCCGCACGGGCATGGGTTCATAGCGGCGACGAGCATAAATTTGGCGGGATATGTCAATTTATTCGCCACCCTTGCTATAGTGACAAGACCATCTTCCATAGGCTGCCTTAATACGCCGAGCACGTTTCTTTTAAATTCCGGCAGCTCGTCCAGAAATAGCACTCCGTTATGAGCCAGGCTTATTTCGCCCGGTGTTGGATTCGTGCCGCCGCCCAATAGCGCCGCGTCAGAAATTGTGTGGTGGGGAGACCTGAACGGGCGCGTTCCTACAATGACTTTATCAGACGGCAGGATCCCCGCGACGCTGTGTATGCCGGAAGTTTCCAGCCCTTCTTCAAGCGTCATTTCAGATAGTATTGTGGGCAGCCTCTTGGCTAACATGCTTTTTCCCGAGCCCGGCGGCCCTATTAAAAGGGCATTGTGCCCTCCGGCAGCGGCGACCTCCAGGCCTCTTTTTACATGTTCCTGGCCCTTAACGTCGCTAAAGTCCTGCTTGTATTTGGAGTTTCTTTTAAATATGGATTCGGCGTTGGCCTGTTCCTGTTTTATCGTTATCTTTTTGTTTAAAAAATCCACGGCTTCTTTTAGGCTTGAGACAGGGTAAACCTCAATATCTTTTACCGTAGAAGCTTCTTTGGAGTTTTCTTTTGGAAGTACGAATATTTTTTTATTCATTTTTTTCAGCGCTATGGCTATCGGCAAAGCGCCTTTAATAGGTTTTATCTTTCCATCTAAAGAGAGTTCGCCGCAGAATATATATTCGTTTAAAGAGGTAAAATCTATGACTTTTTCCGTGGAGAGGATGGAAAGCGCTATCGGCAGATCGAACGACGCGCCCTCTTTTCTTATATCCGCGGGGGCGAGGTTCACTATTATCTTTGTAGAAGGGAAGGAGAATCCGGAATTTTTAATGGCCGATTTTATGCGGTCACGCGATTCTTTTATCGCCACATCGGGCAGGCCCACTATGCCGAAATGGGGAAGGCCTCCTCCGATATCAACCTCTGCGGTTACTTCATACGCATCTACTCCTAATACACAACCTGAACAAATCTTCGCAATCATTTTTATCACTCCTTGACTGTTAGCCCGCAGGCTTATATATAATCGTCTTCAACAGCGTTCTCTATAAGCTCTATGTTTTCTAATTTATGTTCATGATTTAATTTTACCGAAACTATGTCTATTCTCCATGCTGCACGCAATAGACTGTTGCACTTTAAATAGAAGAGCGCGTTTTTTATTATGTGCCGCTCTTTAAATTTTGTTATTGCCAGATACGGGGGGCCAAGAGAAGATGTGGCGCGTGTTTTTACTTCCACAAAGACTATAAGATCTTTTAGCTTGGCCACAATATCTATTTCGCCGAATATTGTGCGAAAATTACGCCTTAGTATCCTGTAGCCTTTTTTCTTGAGGTATGACGCGGCCAGCTCTTCGCCTACGCTACCCGTCACCTTCTTCTCCCGGCCCATAAAATTAACTCCCGTATGCTTCCAGAACGAGCCTCTCGACCTCGTCCATTACCTCTTTATTTAGAGGGATCACAGTCTTGTACCATTTGCCGTCTTTTCCGGCTTCTGACGGCATGCTGACAAACAAGCCTTTTTCGCCCTCGACAACCCGCAGCCCCTTGATCACGAAACTATCGAGCACAGAAAGATCGCAGAATGCTTTTGTAGCGCTGTTGCCATCGAGCTTGTGCAGCCTTGATACTTCCAGCTTCAGGTCTTCGGTTACCATATTTTCACCCCCTTTCCATACGTTTTATCCCTACTATATAAGACGTAAAAAGGGTCGAAATTGTTGCAAACTTTTTTAAAATATTTTTAATTTAGGTTGTAACTGATTGTATTGCAATGGTTTAGCAAAGCAGTGTTTGCGGGATGGTAATCAATATTGGTGTGTTTTACAGCCGGTTTTTTGGATTTGAATCGAGAGCGCTTAGTATCCTGGACGCTTCTTTTTCTCCGCCTTTTTTCCATGCTTCGTATATCATGACCAGCATCTTGGTGGATTTAGCGTCAACTATCCACTTTATACCCAAAAGCGTAGTAGCTACGAGTAGTTGTATAAAATACTGAGGAGTAATAAACGACAGAATAAAAGATATCGCGGCAAGAATTAAGTAAACATTCAGCTTCTTCATAAAATCACCCTTTCCTTTTTTGAAATTTCTACCTTTATTAAATATCTTTACAGATTCATACGCAGAAACTATGCTTTCAAGGCACTCCGGGCAGCAGGCGATATGATCCTCGATTCTTATTTTATTTTCGCCGGTGATACCGCGGCTAAGATAGTCCGCAAGCTCAATCTCTGTTGGGTGTATTTTTGTGTCTGTTTTAACATTAGTCATGAATTTTTCTCCTTTTTGCCCTATGGTCCTGCACTGCTACGAACCCTATGCTCCTACTATATAAGACGTAAAAAGTGCCAAAATTGTTGCAAAAATAATTAAAAAAGTTTTCAGGTCCTTCAATGAAACCTTGAGTTTCTCCTTGGCCCTCTTTATATAATTTGATACAGTGCCCTTAGGCATATTGAGCATATCAGCTATATCATGGTATTTTTTATCATGGATAAGATGAAGTTTTATTATAATTTTTTCGCGGGAGGGCAGCGCTTTAATGGCACGGTCTATTCTTTGGGCAAGTTCAGTTTCAACATTGTCATGCTCGGGCTTCATGTCTTTGGATGGAATAAGATCGGCAAACTCTTTTTCATCCTGACATTTTTCATGTATAGAGATCGCTTGAAGGCGTTCTTTCGTATCGCTTTTGCGTATATAATTTATAGCGGCATTTCCCGATACTATGGCTATCCAGCATGATATGTCGCCGGTATTAACTATATTCTTTAATTTTTCCTCGTGCCAGATTGATGTGAAAATATCCTGGCGGATATCCTCTATTTCATTAGTGGGAAGTGAGGTACCGTATTTTTTCAGCCTGTTATCTATGGATATATATACTAACTTGGAATATTTTGATATAAGGCAAGACCATGCCTTCAGGTCTTTTTTTACGCAGGCCTCAACTATATAGCGGTCATCTTCCGGATATTCATTTCCCATTAAATTGATACGATATCACGGTTTCCGTCGGCGGGTCAAGAGAAATTAGCTTACAGCAAGGCGTGTTTAATTATCCGCCAATATATACCTTCTCTCCATTAATCGTTACTTTTAGTCCGGCGGCTGAAGAGGGGACTAAAAACTTTTGCAGGCTGGTGACATAAGTTGCCATATTTGTCTGGACACTTTCCATCCTTGCTTCATTAACACTTAACGTAGAATAAGCCTCTGTAATGGAGTCACTTATCACGACATTGCTCTCATTGGTGGCGTGGCTCACATTGCTCTGGGTAGGCGTAGGTGTAGGATTAGGTGCAGGCGCAGCCGTGATATTAGCTGTAGTAGTGGGCTGCGTAAGCGAGTAATTGGCTGAACTGCCTCCACTAATCGTAAGACCTGATATAGTGACCAGTTTATCAGTGCCAATATCTTTACTTGCAAATGCGCCTGTAGCGGCTGTAGTATCAAGGGTAACTGTATCACCGGCTACTACACCGCTTAAGGCTGCCAGTGTCGTATTAAGGGTAGCGGCTGTTGTGCCGTCGTATGTCTTATTGTTAGCGGTAAT
>JAUYOL010000008.1 GCA_030695905.1 Candidatus Omnitrophota bacterium
GGGTAGTATACTCAATTGTGTGTAAATTCGCTTCAAAGAAGAAGTGGTTTTGTATGATTCCTGGGACAATCGTTGCTCTACGGGGCTCTGAGAGAATTTATTCAGGAATCAAAACACATTTTCCTTGCAATGTTTAAAAAAAGGCGTATCTTTCTGTTTGGAACATCTACATTAACCCAGGCCGGACACACCAATGTCTGCCTAACCAGAAAGGATACGCCCTATGCAATACGTAACCACTGAAGGTAGTTTACGACGCCGTTGGGCTCGAGTCAATGAATTTTTTCAAGATACCCAGCAGAAAGACTTCTGGGTTGACATTAACCACTATCTGCGGCATCTGGTCAAAGACTTAATCGAAGTCAGCCTGGACGAAGAAATGATCCAATATATGCAGACACAACCGTATCAAAGAGCCGGGGAGAATCGTTTGGACTATCGTAACGGACATTATTACCGTAATCTCGAAACCACCCTCGGTCCCGTTGAGCGCATTACCGTTCCTCGTTCAAGACGAGGATTATTTAAACCTGGCGTCTTTGCACGTTATCAAAGACGCCAACAGACAGTCGATGATGTCGTCTGTAACGTCTTCCTGCGCGGGATATCCACCAGAGATGTTGCCGGAGCATTAAAACCCTTGCTTGGCACCTCACTCTCGGCTTCTACTGTCTCCCGCATCACCAAACGCCTCAACCCATTAGTTAAGGTGTTCCACCAACGCAAGCTCCTCGATGAATATCAATTCTTGTTCCTGGATGGAATCACTATCTCGGTTAAAGGATCCCTCAAGGCAAAAAAGATCCTTGTTTTAGTAGCCTACGGCATAACTATCTTCGGTAAGAAAGAATTAATTGCCTTTAGAATAGCCAACGCCGAATCAACATCAGCCTGCGAAGGATTCCTCAACGACCTGTTTAGGCGCGGCCTTGAAGGTAAAAACCTTAAGATGGTCATTACCGACGGCTCCAAAGGATTCATTAGCGCCATTGAACTCGTATATCCTCACGCAAAACACCAACGCTGCTGGGTGCATAAACTGCGTAATGCCACTAAACACCTCAAAAAGGCCGACATCAAGGCGTTTAAGGCAGATGCGCGTATGATTTATAACGCTTCAACCCATAGGGAAGCCGTTGCCGCCTTCAAGCGCCTTCGTAAACACTGGTACAACGTCTCTCCTAAGGCGGTGGAATGTCTTGAGCGCGACATAGACGAGCTCTTGGCCTTCTTAACCATCCCTATCAAAGAACAATACCGCGCTTTTATTCGCCGGAAGATTCGCACGACCAATATCATCGAAAGATCATTCCGTGAAGTCAGGCGCCGGACCAGGCCCATGGGGTGCTTTACCAATTATGACAGCGTCAGCAGAATTATTTACGCTATTTTTAACCGTCTAAACTCCAAATGGCAAGAGAAACCTTTAAAAGAATTTACACAATTTATTTGACATTACCAAATCCTGTTCTCTGGTAACCTCCTATAACGCCACCTCTCCTTTTTCTTCTGTCCTAATCCGTATTGCATTTTCGATGTCAGAGATAAAAATCTTACCGTCTCCTATCTCGCCAGTTTTGGCATTGTCGATTATGGTTTTAACAATATGCTCTGCTTCCCGGTCAGGTACAACTGTTTCTATCTTTACCTTAGGTAGAAGCTCTACTTTGTATTTCTCGCCCCGCCACTGCTGGACTATCCCTTTTTGCTTACCATGGCCTTCAATTTCAGTAATCATCAGACCTGTGCAACCCGCCTCACCCAAGGCAAGGCGAACTGCCTCTAATTTTTCTGGCCGAATGATGGCTTCAATCTTTTTCATCATTTACCTCCATTTAACCTGTGCCCACTGCGTAAGTGGACACAAAAATTATATCTTTTATTTCTCATTCTTAATTCCTAAGTAAGAGGTCGCTGGTTTACGGGTTAAGAATTCCGGATACGCCGCGTTTCCGTGCTCACCGATATCCAAGCCTTCGATTTCTTCCTGCAGGCTCACCCGGATACCCATAGTCGCCTTCAAGATTCCCCAGGCAATCAGCGCAACGATAAACGTGTATGCTCCGCATGCGATTATTCCGGTCAATTGGCTAGAAAGTAATTTGGCGCCGCCGCCAAAAAATAAACCGCTTCCCGTAGCAACGCCAGCTATCTTATCCTGGGCAAATAATCCTACGCAAAGCGTTCCAAAAATACCGTTTACCAAATGCACAGATAAAGCGCCCACCGGGTCATCAATTTTTAATTTGTCAAAACCAATGACTGATAAGACTACTAATATACCGGCAATTAATCCAATAACGATAGAACTGCCTATGCTTACAAAAGCGCAAGGTGCGGTTATGGCTACTAAACCTGCCAGGCAGCCATTCAATGTCATACCTAAATCCGGCTTACCTAATAAAACCCAAGATAGAATAGTTGCGCTCATAATAGCTGCCGCTGCTGCTGTATTGGTGGTAACAGCAACGTGGCTTATTGCCATAGGGTCTGCCATCATAGTTGAGCCGGGATTAAACCCAAACCAGCCGAACCATAAAACAAAAGTCCCTAAGGTAGCCAAAGAAAGATTGTGCCCGGGTATAGGGTTAACTTTACCGTTACTATATTTACCGAAGCGCGGGCCCAATAATAAGACGCCTGCCAGAGCTGCCCAGCCACCTACTGAATGCACCACAGTAGAGCCAGCAAAATCAAACATTCCTTTTGCTGCCAACCAGCCACCACCCCAAACCCAGTGGCCAACGATGGGATAAATAAACATAGTCATAATAAAGGAGAATAATATAAATGATTTATACTTTATTCTTTCTGCCACGGCTCCAGACACAATCGTTGCCGCGGTTCCGCAGAAAACCAGTTGAAAGAAGAATTTGGCAAATAAGGGCACTCCTGTCCAGGAGATGGCGGAATAAACTCCCTGATAAGCGCTACCCGTTGCCGGAGAATTATCCGCACCCGCCAAAAACCACAACCCTTTTAATCCCAGAAAAGGATTACCATCGCCAAACATCAAACCCCAACCTAAAAATAAAAATCCCAAAGAGGAAATCGCAAAAACAATAAAGTTTTTAGACAAAATATTTACGCAGTTTTTCCCCCGTGCAAAACCTGATTCCACCATCGCAAAGCCCAAGTTCATAAAGAAAACTAACTTTGCCGTAACCAAAACCCAGATAGTATCAATAGCTACTTTCATCATGTCCATATTAGCCTATTCCTCCTTTCTTCTCCTGGTTATCTTGCTCATTTGTTTATTCAATTGAGAAAAATTAGGTAACGTAAAGGGGCTGTCCCCGAAGGGGACTGTCCCTTATTCTATCCCTAATTTCTCCCTAACTATTTTTGCGTAAATCCTATTGATGCGGCTTGTCTTAAGCCACCTCTCTAAAGTGCCTACTTGAATATCGAGTTTCTTAGACAAATCGTATAGGGTGTAGCCATTTTCTTCTTTTAGCT
>JAUYOL010000009.1 GCA_030695905.1 Candidatus Omnitrophota bacterium
ATGGTTAAGCCTGTCTTCAGTGACAATACCCTTAATAGTTCCACTATATCTATACCTTTAAGGTCTAAGGATATCTTACCATCGGTATCGCTGACCTTTGGCTGGGACTGGGTCTGTATTTGAGAGGGGTCCTGCTCCTGCCCTTCTTGCGTATACACGGTATATACAGGATAAAATATGATAGATCCGGTTAAAACGATCAGAAATAGCATCACCGGAAAATATTTATTCATCATACACCTAAAAGTTTCTTTCTTATAAGATTTAACGGATACCCTTCCTGCGAAAGGCGCGTTATCTCTTCGAGCCGGCGCTTCACTTCACCCTCATCATATATTCGCTGATTTCCATTCTTGCCCAAAAGCGGTAATAGTCCTATGGTGGTATAGTAATTCAGGGTAGGGTATCTTATGTTGAACTTTTTGACGATATCTTGCGCGGAGATCTTCTTCATATGTATATATAACGGCCTATAAGCTACGTATTAATGTAGTTTCAGTAACTACTGCAACTGTTAAATATGTTAAAAGTATAGCATAATATTGCGCTTTAAGCAAATCTTTCTGTCTACCCTATAGGCGGACTTCGGCAGCCGCGCCCTCACCCTTATGATATAAAACTTCCCTGTCTCTCTAATGTATTGATAGCGGGGCCTGCCGCTTTGAGGACTTTTGCTTCTACAGGCTCGCATAGACTCTATGAATAGCCCGCCAGGATTAACAACGCATCCGGCTATATAAAGCATATACGTGATGGTCAATATGGAATCCTATAGCGGCGGTCTATTCCTATATGCCATGCTCGCCTAATATCCAAAAGTCCTCAAAGCGTCACCCGCAATTGATATCTATAACGAGACAGGGAAGTTTTATACGGTATGAGTTGATAATAAACCTAAGCCTGCGGTTATGGGAAGCACAATAAAAATGTTAGGTCTTTTGTGATGACGAAAAACGGTTAAAAAGGGCCGAGGATGTTCGCCTTCGTTTTAAACTTAGGCGATCCCGCCGCTTTTTGGCGGGATGAGGCCCCGTTTAGGGGCCG
>JAUYOL010000010.1 GCA_030695905.1 Candidatus Omnitrophota bacterium
GCTGAGCTACACCCACCACAAAACTCTTTGCTTCTTCATAAAATTGGCGTCCCTGGCCTGATTCGAACAGGCGACCCTCTGCTTAGCTTACCGCACTGGATTACTCCAGCCAATTAATGTTGCGGTCTGGACTATGTCTTCACCGTTTCAGGTGTGCAGCGTATAGTCTCTGAGGACTCCCACTTAGTTTCGAGTGGTTGCCTGCAAATTGCCCTGTTTATGACAGGGGTTCCTTGCATACAGCTGCATTCATTCTATGCGTTTATATTCCGCACAGAAGCTCCTATAGAAGGCAGATGCTCTATCCAACTGAGCTACAGGGACGTCAAAAGATATATATATTGGTCGGGAAGGCGAGATTTGAACTCGCGACCTTCTGGTCCCAAACCAGACGCGCTAGCCAGCTGCGCTACTTCCCGAACATATGATAATTCTTTAGAATTCTGTAATGGATTATATCACAAAACCAAAATTGCTAGAGATAATATCTCAAAAATTCCCGCGCTTTTTTAAGCGCTTTCGAGCGATGACTCATCCTGTCTTTGGTCTTAAATCCCAGCTGGCCGAAGGTCTTTTTATATTTCGGTATCAGGAATATCGAATCATATCCGAAACCGTGTCTTCCTCTTATCGAATCCGCTATCCTGCCGGAACAATATTCTTCTATTAATTTAACTACCCTGCCTTTATCGGCAATTGCGATCGCGCAAACAAATCTGGCCTGCCTTCTCCCGGCCGGCATACCGCTTAGCATCTTCAGCACTTTTACGTTATTATCGTGGTCTTTTTTCTTAGGCCCGGCAAATCTTGCGCTCTTGACTCCAGGCGCGCCGCCAAGCGCCTTCACTTCCAGGCCGGAGTCATCCGCCAACACCAACCCGCAGGTAAATTTTGATATTACCAGCGCCTTCTTTACCGCATTTCCTTTAAAAGTATTCTTGTCTTCCCTTATACCGGGAGCGGGCCCTATCTCATTTAAGGAAACAACATCGGCTTTTATGCTTTTCAAATACCTTTTAAGCTCGCGCAGCTTCTTTTCATTCCTTGTCGCTATAACTAAATCTTTCATCAGCCTATCTTTATTCCCTTTAAAACTTTTTTCTGCACGGCCATAATCTCCTGTATCCCCTTTTCGGCCAATAGTGTTAATTTATTAAGGTCTTCTCTTTTAAACGGTTCCCTCTCGGCTGTGCCCTGGACCTCTATAAATTTCCCGTTACCCGTCATAACAATATTCATATCGACCTCGCCCTTCGAGTCCTCATCATAGTCAAGGTCGAGAACCACTTCACCGTTTATTATGCCGACGCTTATCGCGGCCACATAGTCGGACAATGGGATATCTTTGATAATGCCGTCTTCTTTCATCTTATTGAGCGCGAGAGCTATCGCGACAAAGCTGCCCGTTATGCTAGCGCACCTGGTGCCGCCGTCGGCCTGAATAACGTCACAATCGAGCCATATAGTGCGCTCACCCAATTTCGTCATATCCGTCACGGATCTTAACGCCCTGCCAATAAGCCTCTGTATCTCATGTGTCCTGCCGCCAAGCTTACCTTTTGAAACCTCTCTGGGCACGCGCGACCTGCATGAACGCGGTATCATCCCATACTCACCCGTAACCCAGCCATTACCGCTATTCCTCAAAAAATGCGGCACTCCGTCTTCTACCGACGCGGTTGCGATTATCTTTGTATTACCGAGCTCGACAAGACACGAACCTTCAGCATACTTTATATAGTTCTTGGTTATCTTTAATCCCCTAAGCTCGTTATTTTTTCTTCCATCCGCTCTTTGCATAGATATTATTTCCTTTCGAATCTATTCCCACTATAAGCGGGAAGTCTCTCACTTCAAGTTTATATACGGCTTCCGGGCCAAGATCGCTAAATAAAATCGTCCTGGCGGACTTAACCTTCGCTGAAAGCAGCGCCCCTATTCCTCCTATAGCAAGAAAATATAAACACTTGTGCTTCTTTATCGCCCTAACGACTTCTTCGGACCTGTCACCCTTGCCTATCATGGCCCCCAGGCCGAGTGAAATCAGCGCGGGGGTAAAAGAATCCATCCTCGAGCTCGTTGTGGGGCCGCATGAACCTATTGGCTTGCCCGGCCTAGCCGGGGTAGGGCCGCAATAATATATCACCGCATCTTTTAAATTTAACGGTAACGCCTTGCCCTTTTTTAAAATATCGCAGAATCTTTTATGCGCCGCGTCGCGGGCAGTAAGTATCGTTCCGCTTAAAAGAACTTCATCCCCTGCCTTAAGTTTTTTCCTGACATTTTCCGTCAATGGTGTGGTAATTTTTATCATAATATCTTTTCAGCGCTTCTCGTAGCATGGCAGCTTACATTGACAGCCACGGGTAAGCCCGCTATATGTGTCGGGAACTCTTCTATATTTACCCCGAGAGCGGTTGTCTTCCCGCCAAGCCCCATAGGGCCAATGCCCAGCGAATTCACTGCCTTCAATATATCTTTTTCCAACCCTCTGAAATGCTTCTTCGCGTTTTTTGTCTCTATTGAACGTAGAAGCGCTTTTTTCGACAACTGCGCGGCATAATCGAATGTCCCGCCGATGCCTATCCCTAAAACCAGCGGCGGGCAGGCATCCGGCCCGGCATTTTTCACCACCTCAAGGACGAAATCTATAATCTCTTTGTCGGATGCCGTAGGCTTCAACATATTTATGCTGCTCTTGTTCTCGCTTCCAAAACCCTTCGGTGAAACAGTAACTTTTAATCTGTCGCCCTTAACGATGCTGATATTAATAATGGACGGGGTGTTTGTATTTGTATTTTTTCTTACGAGGGAATCATCTACAACGGATTTACGCAAATAGCCCTTTTTATAAGCGTCCTCAACACCTTCGTATAATGCTTCTTCTAAATCCCCTTTTATCGTGACCTCACTGCCGATCTCCAAAAATATGGAGACAATACCTGTATCCTGACAGATCGCCAGACGTTTCTTCTTCGCTATTCGCGCATTTTCTATAACGGCTTTGAGTATATTTTTGGCCCTGGGCCTCGTCTCTTTTCTTAAAGCCATTTTCAACGCTTTCAAAATATCTTTGCGTAACTCAAAATTCGCCTTTAAGCAAAGTTCGGTTACCACTTCTCTGATCTTTGAAACGCTTATCTCTCTCATAATGACCAATCTTCCAAGCCCGGCTTGTATTTAAGCTTTATATTCTGCTTTTACCGACGTCTTTATCCCGCCGCGCGCATTGAACTCGCCCGAGACTTCCATCCACCGCGGCTTGCACGCGCTAACAAGATCGTCCAAAAATCTATTCACAACATTCTCATGAAATATTCCCACATCCCTGTAGAATATCTCATAATATTTAAGCGACTTTAATTCTATACACAATTCGTCCGGCACATATTTTATAGTGATGTTGGCAAAATCCGGCAAGCCGGTCTTCGGGCATATGCAGGTAAACTCCGGTATATCTATTGCAATCACGTAGTCTCTGTCCGGATACTGATTTTTCCAGACTTCGATTTTCGGAGTCTTCAGGTTCTTTATATTTTTCTGCAAGCCTTCGTAAGACGATTTTTTCACTATTTTATCCCCAATATCTTATGTATCTGCGGTATCACCCGAGAATCCGCGACCCCTCGCTTAAGGGCTAAATCTGAAAACTCCCGCAGCCTGTCTTCAGGCACCGCTTTATCGACCTTTTTAACCGGCGTAGCCGGCTGTATTATTAAAGGGATCCTGGCATTAACCTTCTTTATCGATTCTACCACTCGTTCTATATCGGCAGTTTTTGTTTCGGGGGTTACAACCGCCTTCACAAATACTTTTTTTGCAGAAGCTATCTTTAAAAACTCCAGATGCTCATCCCAATAAGACCTGTCCTTTGTCGATGACGGCAATTTAAAGTCCATCGCGACTATATCCACAAAATCGATCACCTGACGAAGTTTATCCGGCAGCGTGCCATTGGTCTCAAGATATGTTTTGAATCCTATCTCTTTAAGCGACGGGAGCAGCTTTCTTAAAAATTCCGCATATATCAGAGGCTCTCCCCCGGTCAATGATATGGAATGATGCGGACCGCTCTTTTTATCAATAGTCATTACCTCGCGCACCAACTGCGCCGGCGAGTACTCCTTGCCGGAAGGCCTATTAGGCGTATCACAAAATCCGCATTCCATATTACATCTTTTGAAGCGAATAAATATCTGCCGCGATCCCGCGAAGATCCCCTCTCCCTGCATCGAAGAAAATATCTCTGTAACCATAGCTTTCGGCGTCGGTTGGTAACCTATCAATGGGTCTATAACCTGGGCCTGGTTAAAACCATTCGCTCTTAAGATACATGAATCACACTTTGCGCAAGGTTTTGCTCCGCCCAAATAGCATGACCATGTAAGGGCAAACGGCACCCCTAAAGAAACACCCGTCTTTATGATCTGGGCCTTTGTCTTTTTTATCAGCGGAAATTCTAACTTAAGGTGACCGCGAGTCCCGGCCTTCGTGCCCAACGCGATCACTTTACCAAATGCCTCAAGGTATTCTTTCCTGCAATCCGGATAGCCGCTTGAATCTTCATAGTGAGCGCCTATAAAAATCGATTCCGCGCCTATTGCCTCGGCGAAAGAACTTGCCATGCTTAAAAATATGGTATTCCGGCCCGGCACATATGTGGACGGTATGTCGCCTTTTTTTATCTCGCTTATCGTCCTGCCCAGCGGTATCTTGGCTTCATCGTCAATGAGGCTTGAGCCTTTCCATGGAAAAGACAACTTAACAACCCTAAATTCCGATCCGGCGGCTTGCGCTATCTTTTTTGCCTGCCCTATCTCTTTCTTGTGTTTTTGGCCGTAATCAAATATAAGGCACTTACAGTCATAGCCATTTTTCTTAGCAATGTATAAGGCTACGGCTGAGTCTAGTCCGCCCGAAAGTAATACCACGGCTTTTTTTTGCATATTTTTAAGCTCTATATGTCGCGCAGGAGCTATCATTCTCCCACACACAGACCGAATATATGTGTTTATCCTTCTTTTTTAACATATCGTATATGAACTTCGCCATATTTTCGGATGTTGGATTGATATCTTTAAATATCCCCGCCTCGTTAAGATACGAATGGTCAAACTCCTCGAGAACGGCTCTCAACATAGCCTTGGCCTCTTTAAAATCTATTGCCATGCCGTCTTTATCTAAGGAGTCGTAAGCAAATATCGCTTCGACCTTCCAATTATGGCCGTGAAGATTTTCGCATTTGCCATGGTAATTCCGAAGATTATGCGCCGCGCTGAATGATGACTGTATCTTTATTTCATACAATTTTTGTTACCCCCTGCATCTTCCTCTTCAGGAAACGCCCGCCCAATCTTACGAAATTTTCCGGCTGATCGCTTACAAAAAATTTATGCTTCTTTTTTCCGGACGATGCATTTAATAATCCGCTTGCGTCCAGTAAATCCCGGGCCTCTTTCGCGACTTCCTGCGCCGAATCTACCAGGTGCACAGAACTGCCCATAACTTCCTTGACCACATTCTTTAGAAGCGGATAGTGCGTGCAGCCTAATATCAGCGTGTCTATATTTTTCTTCTTCAACGGCTTTAAGTATATCGACGCGATATCGCGCGTCACGTTATCCTTTGTCCATCCCTCTTCTGCTAAAGGCACGAAGAGGGGGCATTTTTGGCTATAGACCGCCGTTTTAGAACTTATCTTCTTGATCGCCTTCTCGTACGCGCCGGAATTTATCGTAGCATTTGTACCTATAACGCCCACCCTGGAGCTTCTTGTGACATTAACGGCGTTCCTCGCGCCGGGCTCGATAACGCCTATTATCGGCACCCTGAAGCACCTTTTTAGAAAACCGAGGCTCAAAGATGAGGCTGTGTTGCACGCCACAAGGACCAGTTTAACATTGTGCTTCATCAAAAATTCCACATTCTCGACCGAAAATTTTGTTATCGTCTCTTTTGATTTTGTTCCATATGGCACGCGCGCGGTATCGCCGAAATATACTATCGCCTCCTTGGGCAAAACTTTTTCGACTTCGCTAAATACCGTCAATCCGCCTACACCAGAATCAAATATACCTATCGGCCTGGAGTCGCTCACAGTGTAAAGCCCTCCGTCCTTTCATATTCGTTTTTATAAGACAAAACGCCCTTGGCTATAACCTCCGCCATTCTATCCGCATACCCGGGATCTCTGAATTTAAGCTCCTCAAACTTGTTGCTTATATAACCCGTTTCTACAAGCACCGACGGTATTCTTGTATATTTTAGCACATAAAATCTTGCCGTCTTAGTTCCCCTATTCCTGGTAATTAAACTATTTTCAACGGACCTGCATATATAGCTTGCAAGTTCCGCGGATTCGCGCCTGTTTTCAGTCAACTTCATATCCCAAAGAGTCTTATCAAGAGTGGTGGAATGTTCTAAAATAGTTTCTTCATCCAATTTTAATGTAGCGTTTTCAAATGCCTCTATAGCGCGAGCATTGTCGTCTGTTGCCTCTGAAAGATAGTAACATTCAAAACCGTTCAGCGAACGTGACCGCGACGCGTTTACATGGACGCTTACAAAAAGGTCCGCGCCGCTTGAATTCGCTAAACGCGCTCTTCCCTGAAGGGGGATAAACACATCGCTGTCTCTGGTCATTATCACCTTTATCCCGTTATCTTCGAGAATATTCCTCAATTTCTTCGCTATGGCAAGAGTTATATCCCTCTCTTTTATCCTCAAACGTCTTCCGATAGCGCCCGGGTCTTTGCCGCCATGGCCCGCATCAAGGACTATCGTTCGTATAGCATACCTGCCTATGGATTTCGCTATGGGAGTCTTTACAGCCGTTTCCTGCGCACGCGCTGTAACAATAAATCCAAGATCGTTTCGCACAAACGATGTTGGAACATATACTATCCCGTTAGTGAGTACAACAGGACTCGACAACTTTTTTTCATTTTCATTAATAATAATTCTATCGCTTCCGGCCCTTAGGATTATCCTGCCATTTTTGGTAATTATGGCCGTGCGCATAAAACTGTCCCATTTCCAATCAATACCGTACGCTTCGCACAGCCTTAAAAGCGGCACATACTGGACATCATTGAAGACCCTCATATCCTTGTTTAAGGACTGGTCCAGCTTAAGATATGGCGCCTGCGCGGCGCATCCAGCAACGAAAAGCGCCAGCACAAAAACCACAGCTATCTTATGTTTTAAGTATGATTGCATAAAAGAGTAAATGGCTGTGCCATGAACCCGAGCCTTGTCCTGTACCAGTCGTCGCTCATTTTATTCGCTCCTCCGGTACAGGACATGAACCACATAGATGGCAAAGCGAGTGGTTCATGGTGCGGAAGGAGGGATTTGAACCCTCAAGCCTTGCAGCACAGGCTTCTGAGACCTGCGCGTATGCCAGTTCCGCCACTTCCGCACAAATATTGTAAATTGTCATCGATTTTAGCTCACCAAGTATACCGCAAAACGGCATAACTGTCAATCGGCCCTTACCCGCCTTGCTTTAGGGCTAATATTGTGATATCTTAGAGCATAATATTATGGATAAAGTAATAACAAGCAATAGGAAGGCCCATCACGACTATTTCGTGATAGAGAGCCTTGAGGCAGGAATACAGCTAAAAGGGACCGAAGTTAAGTCCATAAGGGCTGGTGGAGCAAGCCTGGCGGATAGCTTCGCGAAGCTTGAAGGTTCCGAGCTTTTGTTGTATAATATGCACGTAGCGCCTTACGAATTCGGTAATATATACAATACGGATCCTGTAAGGCCAAGAAAGTTGCTTCTTCATAAACGTCAGATACAGAAGCTTGCCGCTGAAGTCTCAACGAAGCATCTTGCACTAATACCTCTTAAGCTTTATTTCAAAAATGGACTTGTAAAAGTGGATTTGGCCCTCGCGAAGGGCAAGAAGCATTATGATAAGCGCGAAGCCATAAAGCAGCGCGAATCGGATAAAGAATTAAAAAGAGTATTAAAAAGCAGAAAATAGCTCATTGAAAAATGGGGGTGAAAGGCTTCGACCCAGATAAGCATGACAAGGGTGGCATGTAGAGGTCGTCAGGAGGCCTCTTAAAACACCTGACAAATATCAAATGCTGAAACTCTAAACGTTCCGGCATCAGTAGATCAGCTTCTTGCAACCATGCAAGTGGTTAAAGGCGCTGCTCCACTGGCAAGCGTTGCTCTCTAAATAGAGCAACCCGTCTTCTGATCCAGCCTGTGGGGTTAGAAAGACGTCATTAACAGGATAGTCTCGATTTTTTTCAGTCCTTGGGGATCGGGATGAAATTTTTAAGGACTCAGCTGCCGGAAATTCCGCCTGTTGAAGTTCCGGCGGTAAGATGAAAAAGCGGGATAAACATAGTAGAGGCTCTTGATCTGATGTTTGGGCACGCGGGTTCGAATCCCGCCACCTCCACCATGAACCATTCGCAAAAAATTCTATCAAATTTTTTGCTCAGGTTCATGGCGCAGCCTGCCATGTACCTGACGAGCGAGGCGAGGAATAGTGCACAGGCCATATTGATTTTTTGCGAATGGTGAATGCCCTGTACCGGAGGCACGAACGAAATGAGTGCCGACTGGTACAGGGCAATACCTTTTCAATTTGAAATTAATGAATGCTTAGTTTCGAGAAGGCTTCTTTAGTGACAGGAATGTTTCGTAGGATATAAGCTGGATGTTATTATCTTTGATGGCGTCTTTGATGCGCTGGTCGGTAAGGGCGAATAATTCGGTTTCGCCGGCCCGGTGCCAGCTGTAGCGATCCAGAACTTCGGGGCTTAAAAATCCCGGGTGGGTAACGATCTCCGTAACGCCATCTTTTAAATTTTCAAGCATCATCTTAATCTTTTCTATATTAAGATTACCCGCATCGATAAGCCCCATAAAGAAGTCCGTGTGAAATAGCCCCGAAGTTTTTATCTTATTTTCTATGCCGCGGGCAAAACTATTCAGAACAAACGACTTATAATTTTCTTTTGACAATATGCCCTTTGGCCGCACATCGCCCCTGGGAAATCTTATCGCAGGTATACCGTACTCTTTCGCAAGCTGAATGAATATATCAAGAATTTGCGGTATAAGATGTATATGTTCGTGGCCGTTTATGTGGGTTATATCAAGCCCTTTCGACCTCAAAAGCTCTAATTGAGCTTTTAGCTCAGTGTAAATATCTTGCTGCTTTACTATGCCCAAAAGAAGGCTAAAAAATAGTCCATTGTGGTTTTTATAAAATTTGGAAGAGGAGAGAAGCGGCTTTGTCTCTGAAAGCGCGAGGTGCGCCCCTACACCTTTAAACGACAGACCCTTTATTGTTTCTACAGCGTCATCAAATGCCTCACCCGTCGGTATTACGCTGACGGATGTTACGATACCCTCTTTGCACGCCTTAGCGATACCCTCGTTTATGCTTTTGGTAAGCCCAAGATCATCCGCGGTTACTATTAGATACTTCATTTTAGAAATTTGTATTTAAACATATCCCAGAAAGTCCTGATAACTACGGAAAGCCTCGATATTGTGGAAACACCCTGGGTGCGCAATTCAAACAACAGCCCAAACTGCTTTATCTTAAATCCTCTTCTTTTCGCTTCGGCAAATATCTCTACATCCACAAACGGGCTTCGAGATATCAGGTTCAACCCTTTCAGGACTTCTGATTTATATATCTTGAAACCTGAATTTATATCTTTTATGCTCAGGCCGAATAAAAACTGCACCAGAAAATTATAAACCTTTGACATCACTATTCTCTTTATCGCGGCGTCTTTTATTACCATACTGTATCCGGTAATAACATCGGCTTCGCCAAGAAGAGCCAATCCCTTTTTAACATCGTCTTCCCTTACCGGCAGGTCCGCGTCAGTATAGATGGCGACTTCTTTCGACACATTGCGAAGGCCCTCGCCGAGAGCTCCTCCGAATTTTGTATTATTATTAAGCCTTATTAATTTAATATGAGAATCATTCAGGGCCAATTTTTCGACTACGTCCGCACTATTATCTTTTGACGCGTCATCGACGATGACGATCTCGTAGTCATCGGATAACTCCGACGCAAGCCGCGACACTTTGCGCAATGTCTCGGTAATATTGGCCGATTCATTATACATCGGCAATACAAATGATATGGAGCGGGGCATTACTTCAACTCCTCTTTGCTGTTCGTGATAACACGCTTCTTGCCGTATTGATAAATAACGCGCATACTATCGTCAGTAATATTTCTTTTTTTCAATACTCCCCAGACAGTCTCGCCCTTATTTATAAATTCAGACAAATTACTGCTGTTAGAAAGGAATACCGGAATAATACCTGTATAAAACGCGACTCCGGGCCTATAATCCCTTTCACAGCCTATTACATCGCCCGGCTTATAATACGCCATTAAAGCCCTGGAAGCCGGTTTGCTTGACTCATATCCTTCCACAAACGGCAAAACCTTTTTGGATATGGGATACAATATCAAACCGACTGAACATGCTATCAATATAAATGCCGCCAAAAACCTTTTTCTTATAAATGCGGCGAAAGAGAGCCCCATGCCAAAGGCCATAAATAATCCCGCATTAACCGCCGCAGGCAAAATATCCGGAGAGTCTATTTTTATAAATATGTACCCGCCTATTAATCCCAGGACTACAGCCAGTATCAGAAAATAATACGATGCTCTCATGCCAACAATAACGGGCCTTTCGCTTTGCCTTGTTAAAAAGTCGTCCCAAAATTTTCCGACGATAACAGCAAGAGATATAAAACATGGGAAGATATAAGTGGGTAGTTTCGTGCTGGAAACCGTGAAAAAGATAAAGATCACTATAAGCCACAGCAGCATAAAGATAGAATGGCTACGATTTGCTGACTCCGGTTTCCGGATCCCGGTTAACATCTTCCATGCTCCAAGCGGCAGAAATGCGCTCCATGGGAAGAACCCGCCGAAGATCACAGGAATATTGTAGTATATCTCGGAACCGGTCTTGTGTTCAGGCGTCAGAAACCTTGTTATATTGTGGAATCCGAAAAACTCGTCCATAAAGGTATTGGCGTGCGATTTATACATTACTATATACCACGGCAGCGCTATAAGCATGAACACTAAGGAAGACCAGGCAATGACCTTAAACTTTTTAAAAAGCGTAAAATCCCTGACAAACATCATATAAACAAATATTATAAAACCGGGAAGCAGTAAACCTATAGGGCCTTTGGTAAGAACAGAGAGGCCTAAAGCGGCTGCGGATAAAACATAAAAATAACCCTTCTTTCTTATCTGTCCGTAGAAGAAGAACAGCACGCCTAAAAGCATGCAGGTCGAAAGAAGCATATCCGTCACGCACGCGTTGGCAAGTATCACATATTCGACATTTGTCGCGAGCACAATGGCGGAAAATATCCCTACCCTGTTGTTAAAAAGAAGCCTGCCCAATAGATATATCGCGGCCAGCCCGATAAATCCAAAAAGGCCCGATGGGAATCTTGCGGCAAACTCATTTATGCCGAAGACCTTGTAAGACGCTTCGACCAGCCAGTAAAAAAGTATCGGTTTCTCAAATTGAGGCTTCCCGTACAGGTATGGCGTAAGCCATTCTCCCTTTTCCACCATCTCCTTGGCTGTCTGGGCATAAAAAGTCTCATCAGGATCTGTCAGGGCGAACTTCCCCATCTGGGAAAAGTAGAGATAGCCCGACAGAAGCAGCAGCAATAATATGACTATTATGGGTTTTTCTAAAATTTTAAACATTTTTTCTTTAGACCTGGATTATCGTATAAGCGTACTATATAGGTATAATTATGTCAATTGAATTGGGCATCCGTGCTTAAAGAGCCCGGATGATATCATACGTATTGCGCAGGATATATTCCACATCGGCTCTATCGATACATAGGGGCGGAAATAGATATATGATATCACCAAGAGGCCTTAAAACCAAGGATCTCTTTAACCCCTTTTTATATATCTCAAGGCCTATCCTTCTTTTAAAGCCAAAACCTTCTTTTGTTTTTTTATCTCTGACTAATTCTATAGCGCCTATCATGCCGATATGCCTTACATCGCCCACTATTGGCAGGGACCTGAACCGTTCCAGCTCATCATGCAATATGGGCATTGTCTTCTTCATCTTATCCAGCGTCCTTTCCTTCTTGAAGATATCAAGGCTGGCTAAGGCGCATGAGCAGGCAATGGGATTTGCTGTATAAGTATGGCCGCTATAAAACGTTTTTCTCTTATCATACTCCGCGTAAAATGCTTTGTAGATATTATCGGTCGTAATGGTCATGCCTAACGGCATATAGCCGGCGGTTATGCCTTTGGAAAGGCATAGAAAATCGGGTTTGATCTTTACATGATCACACGCGAACATCTTTCCTGTTCTTCCAAAACCCGTCGCCACTTCATCCGCTATAAGATGAACGCCATATTTATCACAGATCCGCGCGGCCAAAGCAAGGTATTCCTTAGGATATACTATCATGCCTCCCGCCGCCATCACGAGAGGCTCCAGGATAAATGCCGCGATCTCCCGGCCTTTATTTTTAAGAAGCGCTTCGAGCGGTATTGTACATTCTAATGCGCAGGAGGTTCTCTTTTTACCCATAGGACAGCGGTAACAATAAGGCGACGGCACTTTAAATGATTTGAAAAAAAGTTTTTCAAATACTTTATTGAACAGGCCCACGCCTGCGACGGACATCGCGCCTATCGTATCGCCGTGGTAGCCGCAATCTAACGATACAAATTTAGTCTTGTGCCGCTTGCCCGTATTCTGCCAATACTGAAATGACATTTTGAGCGCGGTTTCAACGGCGGTAGAACCATCGTCGGAAAAAAATACTTTGGCAAGATTACCGGGAACTACAGAGAGGATCCTCTCCGCTAAAAGTATCGCGCTCTTGTGTGTAAACCCGGCGAACATTACGTGGCCCATGGAGTCCAGTTGTTTCATTATCGCTTTGTTGATCTCGGGACGATTATGGCCATGGATGTTGCACCACCAGCTCGAAATGGTGTCATAATAAAAATTTCCTTTGTCGTCGTATAATTTAACACCCTTTGCCCTTTCGATAAGTATGGGAGGCAGTTTTCGGCAATCCTTCATCTGTGTATAGGGGTGCCAGATATATTGCAGATCTTTTTCTATCCAGTTTTTCATACTGCACTGTCAACTTTCATCATTATATGTGGTTCAGTATTTTATTGCCTATAGGTTCAAAATATTTGAACAAAAAATCCGCATTACGAGCGTGCGGCAAGATTCCAAAGACTTCTATGCCGGAGAGGGCTTTTACTATGCGAGGGTTGTCTTTTAAAATAATCTCATCGGTATCATTTGCGGCATTATTAAAAATTGTACCTATGATTTTTATATCTCTCGACCTTAACGCTTCTATGCTTAAAAGCGTGTGATTAATAGCTCCGGCCCTGTTTCCCGCTACAAGAAGCACAGGCAGGCGAAATTCCCTAATCACGTCTATCAGCAACCTGTCTTCATCCAGAGGAACCAGCAGTCCTCCGGTCCCTTCAATTATAACAGTATCAAAATGTTCTGACAGGCAGGCAAGCGACTTTTTTATAGTATCTATCTTTACGGCCGCGCCTTCCAAACGTCCTGCCAGATGCGGAGAAGACGCGAATTTAAAAGTATACGGCGCCATCGAAGGAATATAAGCTTTATATTCCGACTCTTTCCTTTTCATCAGTTTCATGTGCCGGCGAATATCTTTAAGATGCCTTCCGGATCCTGTCTGGACCCATTTTTGTGTAACTACTTTATGATTATTTTTAATGAGGAGCCGGCCAAGCAATCCGGTAACTATTGTTTTGCCGACATTTGTATCTGTCCCCGCCACGAATATCGCTCTCACCCCGCTCATTCTCCCATCCTATCCCGCCTATAAGAATGGGCGGGGCTCATCTTATTCCTCTGCAGAAAAATATCTGATATGATGTTTCGATCCCGCCAAAATTTAATTTATACGCTTCTTCCACCTTATTAAAAGCATCCCTGCGCCATAAAAGAATGTTCTTCATGGCATCGCCCCAGGCGCCCGTGGATCTTATTTTATTCAACAACTGCGCAAGTGAAGAGAACTTCTCTTTTACAACCTCTTCCCTCACAGCGACATCCTTAAAATGCCTGTTCATTATCAATTCTATCGCGTCTTTCTTTAAAAAACCGGCGGCGTCTATCTCTATGCGGCTGCCCAAAACCGCCTTTAAAGAATGGCCCAATTCCCAGAAAGTCGCGGGCCCGAACATAGAGAATGATATGGCGCCGTTTTCAGTAAGAGCGCCTTTATATTTTAATATAGCGCCTTCGAAATCCTTAAACCATTGGAACGCCGCGTTAGACGTAATAAGGTCGAACTTTGTGCTTAGATTTATCGACTCGGCATCCGCCACTATAAATTCGACCCTTTCGTCTTTTAATTTCTTTTTGGCAACTTCGATCATGCTTTTTGATCTATCCAACGCCTTTATATTCGCCCTGCAGAATTTCTTTCTTAAAAAAAGTGTGTAACTGCCGGTGCCGCAGCCTATCTCAAGAATATCGATAATTTCATTGCAGGGAGTTTCTTTTATGAGATTCCGGGCCGCGGCATATTGTATATTCGCGCACGTGTCGTAAATATGGGCATGACGTGAAATATTCTTCTCAATCATTGAGTATTTTGTCAAAGTCATTTTTAAGAAAAGGGATGTGGCCGGCCGTTTCGATGGGTATGAATTTCGAACCCGGGAACTTTTCACTTAAGCTTCTTGCTTCTTCTACCGGCGCGATACGGTCTTCTTCGCCATGGACAAATCTCACCTTCATTCCATTGGGGCCCGGAGGCGTTATCCTGCTTCCGGATAGATATTCTAACCCATCCAGAAGAGTATCGAGGCTCATAGTATTCAAATAGTCCTTCATAAGTTCTTTCTTAAACCGGGACAATTCATCTCTTTCGTTTTTAGAAAAACAGTCGTTGTAAAATTTATAAAGAAAAGCTGTTTTATTTTTCTTAAGATATGACATCGTTTCCTTTATCTCACCGCCTTCATATCTTTCCCTCACGCTTACCAAGGTAACGCTGTCGAATCTGGGCGGGTGCTTTTTGGCCAAATCGAATGCCATAAATCCGCCCATCGACCAGCCCATGATAGAAACTTTATCCAGGTCATTCTTATCCATTTCGTCAAAAAGATTTTTTTCGAAATCTAACGGGGAAAATCTTACAGGCACCAGATAATTCGCTTTTATATCCATAGGATTAAATATCCTATAGTCTGTCGCCCATCCCGGTATCAAAAGAATGGTGCTGCCGGCAGATCTATCCAATAATTTAAATTCCGACACAGGACAAGTCCTCCAGCAATCTTTGCAAGGTGCTTAAATCATGATGAAATGTAAGTGAAAATCTTAGGCGCGCCTCGCCCTGCGGCACCGTAGGCGGCCTTATCGGCAAAACCCACCATCCTTTGGCCCGGAGATCTTCCGCCGCGCGCTGGGTCTTCTTATTCTCACCGATTATTACCGGCACAATCTGCGAGGCCCCTTTTATCCCGAAATTCGCGCCTTTAAGATTATTACGAAAATAAGCTACATTATTTAATAGCTTTTCTCTTCTATGCGGTTCTTCTCTTACAAGCTTAAGGCTTTCAAGATTACACGCAATGATCGAAGGCGGCAGGGCTGTCGAATATATAAAACTCCTGCACGTATTTATCAGATAATCCGCTGTCTCTCTTGAGGACGCTATGTAGGCTCCGAAGCTTCCCAGCGCCTTACTGAATGTGCCCATTATTATGTCTATTCGATCGGATAAGCCCTCTTCTTCTGCTATGCCGGCGCCGTTCTTGCCGTATATGCCAGTAGCGTGAGCCTCATCCACCATTATATTGCAATCATACCGCTCCTTTAAATCGACGAGCTCTTTAAGCGGCGACCTATCCCCGTCCATGCTGAATACCGTCTCTGTAACTATCAGGGCTTTTTTAAACTTGCTTCTTTCTTTTTTAATTATATCTTCCAGATTATTGGCGTCATTATGTTTAAATCTAAATACTTTGGCGCGGGAGAGAAGGAGGCCGTCCACTATGCTGGCGTGGTTTAATTTGTCGGAAAATACACAATCATCTTTACCGTAAATAGAGTTAAAGACGCCTACATTTGCCTGATAACCCGAATTAAATATAAGCGCCGCTTCTTTATTTTTGAAATCCGCTATTCGATCTTCGAGTTGATGATGAATCTCTAAATCTCCGCTTAGAAGGCGCGATGCGCTGCTTCCGGAGCCAAATTTATCGAGCGCTTCTTTAGAAGCCTCAACAAGCCTGGGGTGGCCCGCGAGCCCCAAATAATCATTTGAGGAGAGATCGATATACCTTTTCTCTCCGAAATATATACTGCCGTCTTTGCGGTAAGAAGCCGGACGAAGACGGCGCAAAAGACCTTCTTCCTCTTTCTTTAACAAAAATTCTTTCAACTCTTCCATGCCTTCTTTATCTCTTCTATTAAAATTTTATCATCATCAAGGCTTCTTCCTTTTATGGTCAGATAACCGCCTATGAGCATGCCATTCGCTCCTGCCATAAAAGCGGTGGATTGAAAATCCTTCAATACCGATTCTCTGCCGGCCGCTATCTTCACTATTTTATCTTTCAGGATGATTCTAAATATGGCAATGGTTCTTATCGCGTCCTGCGGCGATAGCCTCTCGACATTTTCGAGCGGCGTCCCCTTTATGGGCACAAGTATATTTATCGGCACCGAGTCTACATCCAACTCTTTAAGAACGAGCGCCATCTCTATCCTATCGTCCCAGGTTTCGCCCATGCCTATTATGCCGCCCGAGCAGACTTCTAATCCCACGCTCTTGGCCGCCTTTATAGTATCGACCCTTTCCTGAAAAGTATGAGAGGTGACTATCTTGGAAAAATAACGCGGTGATGTCTCGATATTGTGGTGGTATCTGGAGACGCCCGCCTTTTTTAACCGGCCCAGGCTATCTTTATCCAATTTTCCTAGCGAGGCGCACATATCTATACCTACTTCTTTGGTGACCTGCGATACAGCCTCGATGATTTTATTAAGCTCATCCTTAGTGAGGGTGGCTCCGCTTGTGACCACGTCGAACCTGTGGGCGCCTATCTCTTTTGCCCACCGGGCCGCTTTGATAATCTCGTCTTTGGTCTTAAGCGGATATCTCGATGCTTGCGTCTTATGCCGTAATGATTGCGCGCAAAATTTACAATCCTCGCCGCATAAACCTGACTTGGCGTTCATAATGTTGCATAATTCCAACTCATCGCCTCTGGCCTCTTGCCTTACACGGCCCGCTTTCAGTATAAGCTCATCAAGCGGCATATCCAAAAGCGCGCTTATTTCAGATCTATCCATTACCTGCCTCCCAAACTGTATTTTATATTCAGTATACCCGATGTAACCACCACCGTCAACCTGTAATATGGTTATGGGTTTACAATATGGAACCTAAGCCTACGGTTATGGTCAGCACAAGCCACCTAAATATACATATAAATTTTCTCCACCCACAGTAGCCCCCGAGAGATGGGGTACCTCGCGGGAACGCTTACTTTTCCCCTGCGAGGAAAAGTAAGCTCGGACTCATTGCTCGCTCTCCCGCCAAATAGTGTAGAATAGCCCTATATATTATATAGTGGCCTTGTTTTTAAAGGTATTTGGCGGGAACCATGCCCGCTCGCAATTCGTACGTCCCGCTCAATACCCCATCCCTCGGGGGACACATTAGATATGGGTGGAGAAAATTTACTTACTTCAGTATTTCTCTGATGACTTGCTTCTGATATGAGATGTGGAGCAGTTTTGTGATGGGGCTGACTATCCCGGCACCGATTCGTTTCGAATCAACTTTGGTGACCGGCAGGACTTCGGCTAATGAATTAGTAAGGAATACTTCATCGGCTTGGATCAATTCCCTACGGGAAACAGCCTTTTCTCTTATAGATATTTTAAGCTTTTTGGCTATTTCTATGATAACGCTTCTCGTTACGCCCGGCAACACTCCGCTATTTATAGAAGGCGTTATAATATGATCTGATTTTACAAGGAATATATTGCTTGTGGCGCCTTCGGTAATATGCCCTTTTGTATTGGTGAGTATAGCTTCGTCAAAACCGGCTGCCTGCGCATCGAATCGAGCCAGGATAAAATTAAGATAGTTGGCCGTTTTGATATTTGATAATGGCGAATACTCGTTAGTAGCACCTGTGATTTTTGCCGCTACCCCTTTTGAAAACATCCATTCGGGGTACCCATCGAAATTCTTTGCGACTATTATGAGGTTTGGCGTGAAACTATCTTTATAACCTATGCCGAACCTTCCCTGCCCCCTTGTCACCACAAGACGCGCATAGGCGCTCTTAAGCTTATTGGCTCTTAAAGTCTTGTTAATAGCTTCTTTTAAATAATCCTTTGTATATGTGTGCCTGATCTTAAGCACCCTTAGTGATCTGATAAGCCTGTCCAGATGCTTGTCCAGCCTGAATATCACACCGGCATAGCCTCTCATCGTCTCAAACACCGCGTCACCGTAAAGAAATGACCTGTCAAATATGGAGATCTTCGCGTTATCCGCGTTAAGTAACTTCCCGTTTATATATATTTTTTCATTCATCATATAGCCAGCGCCTCTTCTTCCGACTCCACACCGATGGCCCGCATCATGCCCCTGGCCTTATCAAGTGTTTCTGAATATTCTTTTTCCGGATCCGAGTCATATACTATACCGCCGCCGACCTGAAAATATAATTTCTTTCCCTTCACCACAATGGTCCTTATCGCGATTGATGTGTCCATATTTCCGTCAAACGAGATATACCCTATCGCGCCGGTATAGATGGATCGCTTTACGGGTTCAAGCTCTTCTATTATCTCCATGGAGCGTATCTTGGGCGCGCCTGTTATAGACCCGCCCGGAAATGTCGCCATCAGGCAGTCTATTGCATCGATCTTTCTTTTTAGCTTGCCGGAGACCGTCGAAACGAGATGAAATACTGTAGAATATTTTTCCAGCTTAATAAACTCTGTCGGTTTCACGGAGCCATATTCGCATAGCCGGCCTAAATCATTTCTTTCAAGATCCACGATCATGATATGCTCTGCCCTGTCCTTGTAACTTTTGACGAGTTCGTTTCTATTAAATTCATCCATTACAGGATCCGCAGAACGCGGACTGGTTCCTTTTATAGGCCTTGTCTCTATATAAGAACCTCTCTTCATCAAAAATCTTTCCGGAGAGGAGCTTATAACGTTACAGTCTCCGAAATTTAAATAGGAAGAAAATGGCGCCGGGCTAAAATTCCTTAGCCTTAGATACAACTCATAGGGATCCATATCAAGACGCGATTCAAATCTTTGCGAGAGATTGACCTGATATATATCGCCTCTTCTTATATATTCCTTCGCCCTGTTTATGGCTTTTATATACTCTTCTTTCGAAAAATTCGATTTTAAAGCGGGGGTTTTTAGAATTGGTGCATTGTCTATATCTTGATCCGATGTATCCATCCTTAACTTATCATAAACATGTATCTTGTGATAAAAACCAACTATACAGTCCGGGATTCCTATATCGTCTCTGGCGACATCCGGCAATTTTTCGATAAAATCTTTCATGTCATACCCGAAATATCCTACGGCAGCGCCTCTTTTTGACTTATAGTTTTTCAGGATATCCTTCAGCACGACAAATGGATTGGCCCTAACGCGTTCGGTTCTGCCGTCGGACCATTCCAATATTATAGAATCTTTTTTACTTTTAAATACCAGAAATGGATCGGAACCCATTAAGGAGTATCTGGATATTTTACTGTGGCAAGTTGCGCTATCCAGAAAAAAACTGTATGGGCGCGAAGACATGTTCCTGAAGATTTCCTGCGGGGATGTTTTTTTCAAGCCAAAGCCTCTGTTAAAATATCTGCCAGATTATCTATGCTTGACTTAACCTCATCACTCAACGGCTCTCCGAAAGCTATGCTCTTAGGCTGTATCGAGACCGCGAAGATGCCAAGATTGTCTTTGCCTGTCATTAAAAGATCCGTAAAAAGCCTTATGGAAGAATTATGTGTGGACAGCCCTGACCCTGAAATCTCATTTAGGGAAAGCACTTTTATGCCGCCGGGCATCGCCTTAAAATCAGCGGCGTCGACCAATATGATAGTATCGCATGATGTAGAAAGTATAGGAAAGATGTAATTTTCCGGAACGGTACCGCAATCGAAAAGACAGGCCTTTGTGTTTTTCTTCTTTAAGCTCTCTATAAGCTTCGGGCCGCATCCGTCGTCGCCGCGCATTATGTTACCTATGCCTACTATAGCAACAACGCCGCGTACCCTACTCTTGATCTCGGTCTTTATACCGCTGCTGGAAACAATATCAGAATTTTTCAATTGTGGTCTTTCTCTTGCATTTCGCGCACAGGACCTTTATCCTGTCGGCCCTGGTCAATGAGGCGTCGGAGGCTACCTGCAGGACATCCTCTGAAAATCCCATCGATTTCAATGAAGAGACAAAAAGGGTCGGATTTGAGAATGCCAGAGGCCCGAGCTTCTTTACTATCCATTCCAGATGCGCTTTCGCCGTTATGACATCGCCGCATATCTCGCAAAGGGCCAACTCCTTCTCGTCCGTCTGGGAAACCATCTTTGACCTGTCATATCCGGCCAGGTCAAACTTTGTAGTATGCTTTATCCCGGGCGGATTATCATCTCTTGTGGTACAAAGAGCGCTGCATTGGCCGCAATAATGGCATTCGTCGAGATGCAAGGTCATCTTTCTCGTTGCTTTATCCTTTGTCACCACATCTTTAAACTCTATCGCCCTGACAGGGCATACCAGAGAACAGGCTGTGCAGGCTATGCATCCTTCATTAGAGTATTCCGGTTTTCCCCGGAATCTTTTTGCAGGCTCAATGGGTTTGCGCGGAAACTTTATAGTGTATGGCCCTACCAACAAAGCCTTGGTCGCTTCTATAATCTCTCTTATTTTAGGATATCTCATATTTAAAGTAATTTCACTATGTTAGACGCGTGCCTTATCAGGTTTTTTCTCCTGTGTTGGCCGAATATTCATCCTTAATCGTGCCCTTCCACGGTTTCACCCCGGATTTATACGCGCCCCTGGCCAAAGCGTGCGCGGATACGGGCGCCGTAAGTATTATGAAGAAAAGGCATAGAAGAGCCTTTATGCCCGTTGGGCTAAACCCTTTAAATAAGAATAGGCCCAAAAGTATACCGCATGTGCCGAGTGTCACGCATTTTGCCGCTGCCTGAAGGCGCCCATACACATCAGGAAATCTTATTAATCCCACGCACCCGAAAAAGTCGAATGCGAGACCTGTAATAATAAGTGCTATTCCTATGTTTTCATTCATCGAAATCCTGCCCCCCAAGGTGCTTTGATAGAGCCATTATGCCTATGAAACTTTGCAGAGCCCAGACTATCCCTATATCCAAATACCAGTCCCTCCCGGTCGGAAGGCTTAAGACAGAACAAAAACCTACTATAAGTATCCCAAGCATATCTATGGCGACTGCCCTGTCAACAGCAGTCGGCCCTTTCAATATACGGTACAGGCATAGAAATGAGCATAACAGGATAAACATCAATGCGCGCGAAAGAAAATTTGACTGCCATCTTAAGATAGACGGTATAGGGCAGAATAATATTATACCGACGGCGGTAATAGTTCCTATTACACCCAATAAATACGAGGTTCTCCTGCCCATCTATTCAAAAACCTTTCTTAGTATATTCTCGAATTTTTCCACTACCGGAAGCCTGCTTGTGCAATTTTCATTGCAGTCCTCTCTTACATATATCCAATGCACATATAGGATCCCTTTTTCTTTATCAATATCAACGCTCGTTGTCCCCGGTGTAAGCGTTATCGAATTCGCGAGGAATGTGAGCCCTATATCCGATTTTAAATTAACTTTTACCGCGACAGTTCCCGGCCTTATCGGCAGGTCCGGATGCAAAACCCTGCCCGCCACATCTATATTTGCCTTAAGACATTCCCATAGAAACACCGGCACGTATACCAAAAACCAGGAGAATCTCTTTGTATAATCTATTAAGCTGTATTTTTTGGCGGCATTCTTCCCGTCGATCTGCGCCGCCAGGTCTATCGTCATATACGTAACAAATGCCGATGTCAATACGCCTATTATAATATCAACTTTGCCAAGAGGATAGCTTAGTCCGCACCAAATAGCGAACCAGAATATGAATAAGATGACCTTCTTTATCATTTTACATACCCCATTAGAAGGCTGGCATATTCCCTGCCTCTCACGAGCACCGCTATGGCATCTCCGAGAAATGAACGGCCTATATTCGGCATGAGGAGCAGCACGCTAAATATGGATAAGGCCGCCAATATCACCATAGGAAGCGCGACGGCCAAGGAAATTCTTTTCTTCTCCAGTATCTTTGCGGCGTTCTCCTGCCCTGAACCGAAAAGTATGGGCGTAACCGCCTTAAAATAATAACCTATAGTTAATATGCCTACAGCAGTCGCCACAAACGCAAGAACGGGCCTACCCGCCTGGATGCACGCAAAAATTATAATTATCTTACTCCAAAATCCGCCCAGCGGGGGTATGCCGCACACAGACATCGAGCCTATAAGATTCGTATAACCTACCAGCGGAGACTTCGCCAGGATACCGGGCATTCTTTTTAAGTTCCCGGTACCTGCAATTTTTTTAATAGCTCCCGCGTTTAAGAAAAGCAGTGATTTAAAAATGCTGTGGTTAAACAGATGGAATAATCCTCCCATTATCGCGAGCGGCGTACCGACGCCTATACCCAGCATCACATAGCCTATCTGGCTTATGCTCGAATACGCAAGAAGGCGTTTTATGCCGGTCTGTCCGAATGCCATCAGGCTGCCTACTAACATAGAAGCAACCGCCAGCGCTATAAGTATCGCGGAAATCTTGGCAGACATGCCGAAGACATTAAAAAATATTCTTGAAATAACATATATGCCAAGCGCTTTCCCGACAAGGCCTGCCATGGCGGCAGATACCGGCGCGGGCGCCCTGGAATACGCGTCCGGAAGCCATGCATGAAAAGGAACGAGCGCGGCTTTTAGCCCAAACCCCATAAGGAACAGCGCGCCCGCGAATAGCGCCACCCTGTCCGCTCCGGCGCCGGACATACTAAGCGCGATATCGGCCATATTAAGCGTTGACGCGTGGCTATAAACAAACGCTATCCCCAGGACGATGAAGCTGGAACCGACAGCGCCCATAACGGCATATTTGAAAGACGCTTCCAGGTCAGGCGCCTCTACGCCAAACGCGACCAAAGAATAGGCGGCTATCGCGGCTATCTCAAGGAAGACATACAGATTAAACAGATCACCCGAGATCAGCACTCCATTCATCCCGGCGACCATCAGTGCAAACAAAGAGAAAAATTTCCATGTATCGGTATATCTTTTCATATATTCCGTGGAATATATCGCTATTAAAAGAGCTATCATATTGACTATGACCAGCATAAAGCACGACAGGCCATCCACAACCATAGATATGCCTACAGGCGCCGACCACTTGCCGAGGCTATATGTGAGCATCTTGCTGACCCTTACCATTTGCGCTATATACAATGTAAGTAAAAACAGCGCCGATGTAGCGGCAACAGCTATAATCCCGCCAAAAGATTTTACCCTCTTGCCGAATATCGGTATAAAAAATCCTGCGGCAAGCGGAATAATCACAAGATAAGAAATTAAGCTCATAAAAATTACCCTTTAAGATTATTTATTTTTGTTATATCAAAGGTGCCGTATTTTTCATATATCTTTATCGCCATGGCTATTAAAACGAGTGTAAGCGACAGCCCTATAACTATTACGGTAGAGACAATGGCCTGGGGAAATGGGTCCACCATGCTTTTTATTACCTGGTCCGTCGCGAATATCGGCGAGCGGGAATTCTGTCTATACCCTATCAGCACAAAAAACAGGTTTACCGCGTATCCCATTATTCCTATGCCTATTATTATCTTTATCAGGTTCCTCTTTCTGACAACGCAGTAAAGCCCTTCGAGAAAAAGGATCAGGCACAATATATATATGCTCATAATATCACTCCGAGTCCTTATCGAATTTTGAAAGCAGCACCAGCGCTATGAATATAGCGAATAAGCCCCCGCCCACCGCGACCAATTCAAATAAAGGCATCGCAAGACGGGAATAATTCTCTCTCCAGGGGACCATGACCATGAATAAAAATACCAGTGCCGCGACGCCTATGAAGATACGAAGTGTATTTGAATGCAGTCTTTTAAGCGCGACCTTCTTGCCGAAGGCAAGCATTATATGGACAAACGACAGCGCAACTATCACGCCGCCTACGAATCCGCCCCCCGGCGCCTGATGGCCATTTATAGCGACGTAAACCCCGTATAACAGTATGAACCCAAGCGTTATGCGAGTCACAGTCTTCACTATAAGCGTCATGCCGCTCTCTTCGCGAACCCTGCCCATATTTTAATAATCCTTTGTCCTTCCCGCGCTGCGAGCTATCGCAAGCACTCCGACTATCGCGGTAAAAAGTATCGCCACTTCACCCAAAGTGTCATATGCGCGAAAATTCACTATTATCGAAGCCACGACATTCTCCGAGCCCGTCTTCAATAAAGCATTATCGATATAGAACTTTGATACCTTCATAAGCGCGTTGCCAAATAAAGGCATATTTCTCAACGCGATATAAGATGCCGTCAAAAACACAACCATAAAACATAGAGTGCCTACCGTATTGAATACCCATCTGCCGGAAACGCTGAATGGAATGTCTTTTCTTATAGTAGCTCTCACTAAAATTACTAAGCTCAATATCTCAACGACAAGCTGCATCATAGCGAGATCCGGCGCCTTCAATGTCAAAAATGCCATGCATAGGCCTATTCCTACCGCCCCTATGGCAACAACGCTTGAAAGCAGATCCTTTACCTCGACCGCTATTATCGCGGCCACTATCATAAAAACAAGAATAAGGTGTAACTCAAGCATTATCCTACCCCACAAATAGAATTATAAAAATAACCGCCAGGCCCAAAAGGCACCACACAAGATAGGTCGGAAGTATTCCATTATGAAGCCGCTGTAAAAAGTTCGTAAATACCGCTATTGTCCTTTTCCCCACCTCGTATATATCAAAACTTTTGCGGTCCTCTTTCTTATACAGATAATTCAGAATGCCTACATCTTTCATGGTATCGTAAAACTCTGCGCCGGTCACCCTATCAAGATTATCGGGGTTTTCTCCTCCTATAAATATACCCACGCGGCGCGCTTTTTTCGGAATACTTATATAATAGATGAGAAGGCCTGCCAGTATGCCGACAATTATAAGAGCAGTGGCAATGCCGGGGCTCCATGTGCCAAGATAAGCTATGCTTTCCTCACTTACCGCCGGTAATATTAAAAGCGATAGCGGTATAGCAAACGCGAATATCCCAAATATTATGCATATAACCGCCAGTATAACGATAGGCAGCAACATTGATAAGCCGACTTCCTTCAAATTTTTCGGTAAATTAACGGAAGGCCTGCCTAAAAATACAGCGTGCAGCAGTTTCATGAAACTGGCTATAGTCAGCGCGCCGCCGAACATCGCGGCGACGAGCCATATTATCCACATAGGATTTTTACTATTACCCAACTCTATTATACCCTGATATATCATCCATTTTGAGACAAAACCGTTAAAAGGCGGTATGCCCGATATCGAGAATGACGCTATAAGAAAACAGATAAAGGTAACCGGCATATACCTGGCAAGGCCGCCGAGCTTTGATAAGTCCGTGGTATGCGTTCTCTTTTCAACGGCACCAGCGCTTAAGAAAAGACATGATTTGTAAATAGCGTTATTTAGCATATGAAATAATCCTCCGGCTATGCCCACCGGCGTCGCCGTCCCTATACCAAGCACCATATAGCCCACCTGAGACACGGCGTGATATCCCAATAATCGCTTAAAATCGTGCTGAATAAGCGCTATAGCCACGGCAACTATTACGGTTAATGCTCCTATAAGCAATAGAAACGTATTCGAAATATCGTTCATTACAAATAGCGATAAAGATGCCTTGGCCAGAAGATATATGCCCAAAAATTTATCCAACGAAGCCGGCAGATAAGCTGCCACCGACGTGGGGCCGTCTTTGGCGACATCCGGAAGCCATGAATGAAACGGCATGGCGCCGGCTTTAGCGAAAGCGGCTATAGCTATGCATAGATAAGCTATATAGGCAAATGGGCAGTCTAATTCTATGTGCGTGCCTTCGATAAGGAATGATCCTGACATCTTCCAGATAAGGCCTATCGCAAATATCATCAGCGCGTCTGTACCGCCAATTATTATAAGCGCTTTTTTTGCCGAAGCTGCCGCCTTGAGAGTTCCGTCTATACTGACTAATAGGTATAAAAGCGCGGCTAATATTCCCCAGAATACGGCCAGAACTATGAGATTATTGGCATACACAACCGCCAGGGAGCTGCCAAGCGCTACTAACACATACCCAAAATATCTGCCGTTATTTCTTTCTATAAAACCAAGCGAATATATCGTAACTATCAACGCGAAGAAAGAGACGCCTAACGCGGCAAGCGCGGAGAGGCTATCTACCGCAAATGTAGGGTTATGTATAGGGGGCCAATACAGGGGTTGGCGTATAAATATAAGAATAGACGCGGCAAAAATAATTACGGCGGTTATGGAAGCCAGCAGCCTGGTTATGACTTTTATCTTGTCGGAAATAAACAAGCATATCAAGCCAACAAGTATCGGAAGACCGATTGTATAAGCCAAAAAATTTACCTGCATACTATCCTATTATCATACCTATCTTTTATACGCTTCGTCTTTTCCTGCGACAACCTTATCAGTTCGTTCACATCCATTATATTCTTATCTTTTGGATCGACAATAAGCATCCTCTCCGTACAGCAATAACAAGGATCTATCGCGGCAAGTATTATCGTAGCGTCCGAGACGGTTTCGCCCACTACGGTTTCTCTGAAGGTAGGAAAATTCATATAAGTCGGAGCTCTTATCTTGTGCCTTACAGGAGAGTTTGTCCCGTCCGACTTTACATAATGAAAGCACTCGCCTCTCGGCGCCTCTACCTGGCTTATCCCCTCTCCCGGAGGAATATCTTTTGGTTTTGAATCTATCGGCCCCTGGGGCATCTTGTCAAGGCACTGCCTTATTATGCTGATAGATTCGAACATCTCAAGGATCCTGACAACTGTCTTGGCAAAGATATCGCCCTCTTTCTGCGTAATAACATTCCATTTCACCCTGTCATAGGCCGCATAGGGATGATCACGCCGGACATCTATATCGACATCCGAGGCTCTTGCCACCGGCCCCAGAGCCGCGTAATCTATCGCGTCTTCTTTTGTTAATATGCCTACACCCTTTAGCCTTTCGTGAAGCACGGGATCGTCGAGCACAGCGCCTTTTAACATATCGAGCTGCTTCACAAACTCATCGAGCCTTGTCAATATATAAGGAATGTGCTCTCTCTCTATGTCCCGGCGCACTCCGCCTACCTTGTGCATAGCGTAATTCTGCCTATTCCCGGTAACAGTTTCAAATATGTCGCATATGGGTTCGCGATATTTCCACGCCCACATAAATACCGTGTTATACCCGATAAAATGGGCCGCCAATCCCAGCCATAAAAGGTGTGAATGTATCCTTTCGAGCTCCTGGCATATCGACCTTATATATAACGCCCTTTCCGGCACTTCGATACCGCAAATATTCTCTACCGCCTGGGCGCATGTTATAGGATGGCTCGATGAACATATCCCGCATATTCTCTCCACGATAAACAGGGACTGGTCGTAACTTTTCGCTTCCGATATCTTCTCTATTCCGCGATGGTTATATCCTATCCTTACGTCAACATCCACCACCTTCTCGCCTTCAACGACAAGTTTATAAAATTCCGGCTCCTCCTGAAGCGGATGGTATGGGCCTATCGGTATGTGCGCTTTATGGCTCATTTATCTTCCTTCCTCGAGTCCCTCTTGGGCGGTACGAAATCTTTTCTCATGGGATATACGCCTTTTGGCCAATCATCGGGTAAAAGCAGCGGCCGTAGATCAGAATTACCGTTAAACTCTATCCCAAAAAGTTCATGCAATTCTCTTTCTATCCACCACGCGGACCTTGTTATATTGGTAATGGTATCGACGTGAGGGTCCTGCTTATCTTTTATGAGGGCTCTCAGTGAAACAACTATACCGGATGAGTCATCCGAAAAATGATACAGGATCTCGAGCGAATCAAAATCATCCACGCCGGAAGCCGTATTAAAACGCAGCCCCGCTTCTTTAAATAGATATCTAACAATCTCATTTATATCTTTTGGGTATATATCTACATATACCCTCTTGTCGGATCCTTTGTTCATATTGAGTATTTTACCGCCGAATCTATCGTTTAAATTTTTTAAAATCTGGCCTATCGTCATCTTGACTTCCTTTTCGACTTTATCTTTTCCATCAGTTTCGCAAAACCATCGATTATCGCTTCAGGCCGCGGCGGACATCCCGGTATGTATACATCAACGGGTATAATCTCATCCAGCGGCTGACCTGTGTTGTAGCTATCTTTGAATAGCCCCCTTGAAGAACCGCAGGCGCCCCACACTATAACATAGCCAGGCTTAGGCATCTGCTCATAAAGGGTCTTTATCCTCGGTATCGTAAGCCTGTTTGCCGACCCCGTGCAAAGCATTACATCCGCGTGTTTTATGCTTCCGACAAGCGTTATCCCGAATCTTTCCACGTCATAGCGGGGCGTAAGACAATCTATTAATTCTATGTCGCAGTTATTGCAGCTTCCGCTCGAAACGTGGAAGACATATAATGATTTGGTAAAAATCTTCTCTTTAAGCCCCATGATCACATCCTAAAATAAGCCAGTATTATCGCTACTACCGCCAACGCAGTGGGAATTCTCCAGAAAAACCTTACTGCCTGATCTATCCTGACTCGCGGGTTCGTATTTTTTATAACAATCATAACTACAAGGATAAGCAAATATTGTCCAACCGCGTTCAGTAGTCCCCGCGGCGTAAATACTATACCTCCAAAATAAAGAGTTATAAGAAGCGCCGGTAGAACAAACAATATTATCGCTTTTGTGATCTTAAATACCGCGAGCGCTCTTCCTGAATATTCTATATATGGGCCGGACGCTATCTCTGTCTCCGCCTCCGGCATATCGAACGGAACAAATCCCGCCTTCGCCTGGATACAGAATATCATTACAATAAATGAAAGAACTCCGGATATACTGGCGATAAATAATCCGCTTTCCTGCTGACAGGTAATTATGCTGCCCACGTTTATTGCGTAACCGGACTTTATTATGGGCACTGTAAGCGCTAACAAAAACGGTAATTCATAAGAGAGCATCAGCTTCATCTCTCTTGAGCTGCCAAGGGAAGCGAGCGGATTACCCGACGCGAAACCTCCGAGCATAAGCGCTATGGGAGGGACCATCAATAGATATACCACAACTATAAGATCGCCTACAAATCCGCTGTCAGGCGCCCAATTTAATACCAAGAGTATTGTGGAGACTAAAGTAGCGCATGCCATCGCGATAAGAGGCATCGCGAAAAATACCCTGGTGGACGCGCCTTGAGGGATAAGAGTCTCTTTGTACATAAGCTTTATTATGTCTATAAAATTCTGATACCATGGCGGGCCGACGCGATACTGCAGGCGCGCGGTGACTTTCCTGTCAATCCAGCCGATTAAAAGCCCCATAGAACCGGAAAAAAGGAATCCGGGAAATACTAAAAATAAAAATAGGTACTCTAATATACTCATCGCTTCTTAGGCGGCTGCTCTATCCGCTCCCATTTATAATCCGTCTTTACCATAAGATATTCCGAGGCTTTGAATAGATGGCCTTCCTGATCTTCCTCAAACTCACCGTATTTTATTCCGCCATGTGTGCACGACTGCAGGCATATAGGCGATTCGTCCTCTTTTAGCCGGCCCAGGCAGTAATCACACCGGGAGATAACGAACGGTATCGTCTCGGGATATATTACACCGAATGGGCATGCGCGCGAACAGCTTTTACAGGAGGTGCAGCGCATCATATATCGCTTTAGCATATTCGTATCCTGTAGTTCCAGCGCTTCCCATGGGCACGATGCCACGCATGGCGCGTCATCGCATCGCCTGCAATTAATCGCGAAATGCGCGAACTCTCTTAAGTTTGTTACGCCGTTATTGCCGGGATGCTGGATGTAACTGCAGAGCATCCCGCACTCTTCGCATTTCGAACACGCGTCTAAATCAATTAGCAGTCGTTTCATTTAGTCCCAGATATTAGGCAGATCTTTTAGTTTATCATAAGTAAATACGGGTCCGTCTTTACAGGCATAGTAAGGGCCTATCCTGCAGTGCCCGCACTTTCCTATGCCGCATGACATATTCTTTTCCATCGATAGATATACATTATTGGTCTTAAAACCAAGATCCAATAATTTGAATGTGACAAATTTCATCATTATCGGAGGGCCGCATACAATAGCCACAGCGTTATTTACATCGAGGCCGTCAGGCTTTACTATCGTTGTGACTATGCCTACATTGCCCTTCCATGTTTCATCTCCGACGTCCACGGTAAGCTCTATACAGAAGTTACCGGCCCTGGACTTCCACGACTCTATCTCATTCCTGTAAACAATATCTTTTGAGGTGCGGGACCCATATTTAACAACTATTTTTTTGTAATCATTTATATTATTGAAGAGCGCGTATAGAAGGGCTCTTAACGGCGCCAGGCCGACTCCTCCGCCTACGATGAATATCTCTTTGCCCTTCCATTCATTTATAGGATAAGCCGTGCCGTATGGGCCGCGCAAGCCCACAACACTGCCTACGGATATATCGTGCAGTATCTTTGTGATGCGGCCGGCGCTCATTATGGTAAAGTCGAGCTTGTCGGAAATATTGTGGTTGGACGACGGTGTAAATGGCGCTTCGCCTACGCCGGGGATAGAGACATCCATGAATTGACCCGCTTTAAAAGGTATGGGCTGCCTCGGACGAAACGTAAACGTCTTTATGTTAGACGTCTCTTCGTTTACTTTAATAACTTCGGCTTCTATAAATGCGTATGGATTTTTATGCATAATCAATCATGAGGCGGTTTATTCCATTTATCCGTCACTAAACCTTTTAACACTTCTCTTAAATCTATATCACCCGGACACGCTTCTATGCAGCGGCCGCATCCCGTGCAGGCCGCATAATCCAGAACTTGCGGAAAAAATGTGAACTTTTTATCGAATCTATTGCGCAGTCTTTCATAAAGATGCTTCCTCGGATTATGGCCTCCGGCCACCCTGGCGAAAGTTTTATACAAACAGGCGTCCCAGATCCTGCCACGGCCTATCTTTTGCTGCTTAGATTTCTCATCGAAAAGCAGAAAACAGTGACATGTCGGGCATGTCAGATTGCACGCTCCGCATTCAACACAGGTTGATGCGAAATCCTGCCACATCGCGAGGTTATCATAGTGCTTCTTTACGGCGCCTTTTATCGCTTCTGTATCGGGAGTACCCCTTTTATTTATAAAATCATTTATCTGGACGCAAACATTATCGCGCATCCTGTCGCGCTCATTCAAATCTCTATCCTGCGCGTTCTTAAAGAATGTTTTGTACGCGTCGATAATAGCCCTGCCCTTATCGGTACCCACTTCCACTAAAAACAATTCGCCTAAGGACGAGAGATTAAGATCAAAATTCTTTACCGGATATGGCCTGCCGGCCATCGCTATACAAAAACAGGTCTCTTTGGCAAATGTGCAGTCGTTTGATATTATAAGCGTATTTTTACGGTGAAATGCGTAAAAGGGGTCCTCTATATCGCCTTTTAAAAATACAAAATCCTGGAGAATGAGGCTGCTCAAGTCACATTGTTTCACGCCCGCAACGATTATGGACCCCGCACCATATCGGTACGGGGCAAGCTTTAAACTGCCGCCTTCTTGCCCAAGGACTTTCTCACGAGCGGGATTCAGGAAGGATTTGAATGGCTGGGTCTGTCTTATACCGCCTAATTGTATATTGGCTTCTTTAGACGGGTCAAACTCGCCGAACACGAATCTATCTTTGTATTCATACGGCACGAATATTTTGTTATTTTGCGCCAGACGCGAAAACAGGTCAAATAAATCGCTCTTTGCGATCGAATACATATTATTATACATATAGCCTAATTATGTTATGGAGTGATATATTTTAACCCTTTTCACCTGCTTCGTCAAGCACACTGCCTAATCTTTAGGCAACCTAATAGCGCATCCCCAGGGGCTGTGTCTCACTTGAAATCTTTACGGGTCCTGTCGAGGGCAAGCCTTTCGGGTGGTTCAAAAGGCTGGCTCGTACGGGGTGTACGATAGACTTGTAGTATATATGCAGTATCTTTCACGCCCCCGCTTGCTTTGTTCCGGAATCACAAAGTCAAATCAGCGGGGGCTGGTAACCCCATCCCGTAAACACTCGCCGCCTTATTGAACCCACCCTCAAGGCTTATCCCTCGCCACCCGTAAAGATTTTC